>NZ_RZOL01000192.1:0-11445 GCF_004022985.1 Mesorhizobium sp. M7A.F.Ca.ET.027.02.1.1
CCGACAAGGAGGCCGTCGTCAGAGACAGCGAGCGCATGTTCATGCTGTTCCCGATTCTCAAGCAGCGGCTGAAGCAGCTGGCCGGCACGCTGTCGGGCGGCGAACAGCAGCAGCTTGCTCTGGCGCGTGCGCTGATGGCGGCGCCGCGCCTGCTGCTGCTCGACGAGCCTTCGCTGGGCGTTGCGCCGCTGCTGGTGCGCCACATCTTCAGCGCGCTTGCCGAACTGAAGCGCCAGGGCATGACGATGCTGCTGGTGGAACAGAACATCACGCTCGCGCTGGACCTCGCCGACCGCGCCTATGTGCTGCGCACGGGTCAGGTGGCGCTGTCGGGCCGGTCCGCGGAACTGCGCGACAGCGAACGCGTGGCGCAGGCATATCTCGGGGCGGCAACATGACCCAGCTGGACTATATCCTGCAGCAGATCGTCAATGCGGTGAGCCTCGGCAGCCTCTACGCACTGGTGGCGGTCGGTCTGTCGATCGTCTTCGGCGTCCTCAAGCTGACCAATTTCGCGCATGGCGACGTGATGATGGTAGGCGCCTTCGGGGTTGCCTTGCTGGCAGGAGTCGGCGTTCCGTTCCCGGTCGCCGTGATCTGCGGCATCGCCGCCGCCGCCGTCGCGGGCTTCCTCATCGAACGCATCGCGTATCGCCCGATCCGCGACGCGCCCGACGTTGCGCGACTGCTGACGAGCCTCGCCGTCACCTACATCATCGAAAACGTCGGCATCCTGGTGTTCACCTCCTCGCCGCGCAATTTTCCACTTCCCGATATTCTCAACACCTCCTGGGAAATGTCGAACGGCGCCATCACCTTCACGAGCATCAATCTGCTGACCATCGCGCTGACCTTCGTGTCGCTGCTGCTCCTCGGCTGGTTCATCACGCGCACCACGACCGGGCTCGGCATGCGCGCCGCGGCCGAGGACATGTCGGCGGCACACCTTGTCGGACTCAACGTCAACCGGCTGATCATCGTCGCCTTCATCGTCGCATCCGCCTATGCCGGCCTCGCCGGCATTTTGTGGGCGGCACAGGCCGGCGTGGTGCAGCCGCAGATGGGCTTCACACCGCTCCTGAAGGCTTTCGTGGCGGCTATCATCGGCGGCTTCGGGTCGATCGCTGGCGCCCTGGTCGGCGGCTACATATTGGGCGCGCTGGAGATCTTCATCGTCGCATTCCTGCCGAGCAGCGTCTCGTCTTATCGCGACGCAATCGTCTTCGCTGTGCTGATCGCCTTTCTCCTGGTGCGCCCGGGCGGGCTGCTCCAGCCAAACCGGGAGATAAAGCTGTGAGCCGGGAAGTGTGGATCACACTCGTCGTCCTGGTCGTCCTTGTGGCGGGGGCAGCTGTCGCATTCGGTGCACCGCACGTGCTGAGCGACTATTTCGTCCGGATTATCCTGCTGATCGCGCTGAATGCAATCCTGGTGCTGGCGCTGTCGCTGAGCAACGGTTTTACGGGCGTGTTTTCGCTCGGTCATGTCGGCTTCATCGGCGCCGGCGCGTATATTTCGGGAATCCTGTCGATTCCGGTGCAGCAGAAGATGGCATTGCTGCCGCATCTGCCGACGTTTCTGCATGCTTTCAGCCTCCCCTTCCTGCCGGCGACGCTGATGGCGGGTCTTCTGACGGCACTGCTTGCCGTGGTCGTCGGTTATCCCTTGATGCGCCTGTCGGGCTATTTCGTTTCGGTGGCGACGATGGGATTCTTGATCATCGTCAACGTAGTGCTGATCAATGCATCGGATTTCACCCGAGGCGCCCGCACTTTTACCGGCGTGCCGCTGGAGACGACGTTGCCCTGGGTGATGGGTTGGCTCGCCATCACGGTGTTCGTGCTGGCGCGCCTGGTCTATTCGCCTTTCGGGCGCGCCATGAAGGCGGTGCGTGACGACACAATCGCGGCCAGCGCTGTCGGGATCGGCGTGTTGCGGACCAGACTGATCGCCTTTGTCATCGGGGCGTTCTTTTCAGGCGTCGGCGGGTCGCTCTACGCACATTATCTCGGCTCGTTTTCGCCGAACACCTTCTACTTCGCGCTGACGATGAGCCTGATCACAATGCTGGTGCTGGGCGGCATGGGCTCCCTGACCGGCGCGGTCGTCGGCGTCATCTGCGTTTCGCTGTTGTCGGAGGTCCTGCGCTCGGTCGAACGCGGCTTCACGATCGGCGATTTCGCGGTGCCGGCCCTGTTTGGCGCCAGCCAGATCGTGCTCGGCTTCATCTTCATTCTAGTCATGATCTTCCGGCCGAAGGGGATCATGGGGGACCGGGAACTTACGTTCGGATTAACCCAAAGATCGGCAACGGTGAACCAGACAGAGGAACGAAAACCATGATCAAACTCACTCGACGCGGCACCATCGGCCTGGGACTGGGCGCATTCTTCGCGCTTGCCTCGGCCAGCACGGCACTTGCTGCCGACACGATCAAGATCGGCTATCCGGCAAACCTGACCGGCATTCAGGCCTCGCTCGACGGCCCGATGCTGAATGGCGCCAAGCTGGCAGCGAGCGAAATCAACGCCGCCGGCGGCGTGCTCGGCCAGCAGATAGAACTGGTGATCTACGACTCCAAGAGCGATTCGACGACGATCTCGACCGTCGCCAGCCAGTTGATCGACAGCGACAAGGTCGTCGGCATCATCGGCTTCGCCGATTCCGACTCGGTGCTGGCCATCGGACCGCAGGTCCAGAAGGCGCAGATCCCGTTCATCACGCCCGGCGCGACCTCGCCGAAATTGCCGAGCCAGCTCGGCAACGAGATCTTCCTCGCCGCCTTCGGCGACAACGTTCAGGCTGCGGTTGGCGCGGAATTTGCGCTGAACAAGCTGAACGGCAAGACCGCCTACCTGCTGACCGACATCGGCACCGAATACACAACGCTGCTGTCGGACTACTTCGTCACCGCCTACGAGCATGGCGGGGGCAAGATTTTGGAGCGCGACACCTACAAGATCGGCGACAAGACCTTTACCGCGCAGATCGCCAAACTGAAGGCGCTGTCGCCGCAGCCCGACTTCGTCTATGCCTCGTCGAATGCCGAGGAAATCGGCTTGATCTTGAAGCAGATGCGCCAGGCCGGCATCAACCTGCCGGTGGTCGGCGGCGACGGCTACGACACGCCATTGCTGATCCAGGTCGGCGGCGACGCGGCCAAGGACACCTACTTCACCACCCACGCCTATATCGGCGAGGGCGCCACCCCGAAGGTGCAGGCCTTCATTGATGCCTACACCAAATCGGCCGGTAATGCCCCGGAGAACGCGTTCGCTGCGCTCGGCTACGACTCGGTCAAGCTGATGGCCGACGCGATCAAGCGTGCCGGCGCGCCGGATCCGGCCAAGATCCGTGACGCGCTGGCGGCTACGTCCGGGCTCGACGGCGTGACCGGAACGATCACCTACCGCCCAGGCATTTCGGTGCCGGACAAATCGGTCTCGGTCATCGGTGTCAAGGACGGCAAGCTTGTCCTGGCAAGTGAAGCGGCACCGACCTTCGTCGCGGAGCCGTGATTTTGTCCACTCCGGGTTCCCTTTGGGACATCTACAGGTCGCGGCTCTCCGCCGCGACCTTCACCGACCTGACGCATGCGTTTCATCCGGGCCAGCCGCATTTCCCGGCTTTCCCGGACGAGGAACGCCGTGCCTTGCTCGATTTTTCGAAGGGCGACGCCTTCCAGGTCCACCACTACGCCTTCGTCGGACAGTGGGGCACCCATGTCGATCCGCCGGTGCACTTCATCGACGGCGGCCGCTCGATCGACCAACTCCCGGTGGCGGAGATGCTTCTGCCATTGGTCATCCTCGATATCAGCGACAGGGTCGCCGCCGATCCCGACGCGACGCCGACGCTCGACGACATTTCCGCCTGGGAGACACGGAACGGCCGTATCCCCGAAAAGTGTTTTGTCGCACTTCGCACAGGGTGGTGGCCGCGCTGGCCAGACCCCGTGACGTTTCAGAACAAGTCGGCCGACGGTATCTCGCATGCGCCGGGCTGGTCGAAGCCGGTGCTGGAGGAACTTTTGGAATGCCGCGGTGTCGCTGCGATCGGGCATGAGGGCATGGACACCGATCCCGGCCGCGCCACTTCGGCAGGCGACGCAAGCCTGGAATATTATGTGCTGTCCCGCGACTGCTGGCAGATCGAGCTCTTGGCCAATCTCGACAAGGTGCCTGAAGCCGGCGCGTTGATAATGGCAAGCTGGCCAAAGCCAAAGGCCGGATCTGGCTTCCCGGCTCGCGCTGTCGCCATCCATGAAGCGGCCGGCTGAACGCGTGAAACCGCAGCTGGCGGCGGTCTAGGGACCGTCGCACAACGTTCATCAGACACGGAATTCAGACATGGATATAAACACAGTCCGCGATGCTTTTCCGGCGATGGCGAAAGATGCCGCGCCGACGAAGCGGATTTTCTTTGACAATCCCGCGGGAACCCAGATGGCGAGCCGTTCGATCGAGCGTATGACGCGTGCGATGATCGAGACCAACGCCAATCTTGGTGGCTATTTCGAAACCTCACTCGCGGCCCAGGCGATGGTCGACGACGCGCATCAGGCGATGGCCGATTTCTTCAATGCCGCGGACCGGCGTGAGGTGATGTTCGGCCAGAACATGACGACTCTGACGTTCGCCGTCTCGCGCGCCATCGGCCGCGATCTGAACGCCGGCGACGCCATCGTGTTGACGCGCATGGATCATGACGCCAACGTCGCACCCTGGCTGATGCTGGCGGAGGATCGCGGGCTTGAAGTGCGCTGGATCGACTTCGATCCAAAAACGTTCGAACTCGACCTGTCGACGCTGGAGGCCACTATCGACGAGGAGGTCAAGCTGGTCGCCGTCGGCTATGCCAGCAACGTTACCGGCACAATAAACGACGTGAAGCGGATCGCGCAGCGCGCACGCGCGGTCGGGGCGCTGAGCTATATCGACGCGGTGCAGTTCGCGCCGCATGGGGTGATCGACGTCCAGGAGATTGGCTGTGATTTCCTGGTTTGCTCGGCCTACAAATTTTTCGGACCGCATCACGGGGTGTTGTGGGGCCGGTTCGATCTGCTGCAGGCGCTGACCGCCTATAGAGTGCGCGCGGCTTCGAACACGCCACCTGGAAAATTCGAGACGGGGACGACAAGCCGCGAGGCGCTTGCCGGGGTGCTTGGCGCCGTCGAGCACTATGCCTGGCTCGGACAGTCCTTCGGCAACGTTCACCCGCAGGCGACGCGGCGGGAGCGCATCGTCGCCGGCATTGAAGTCGCCGACCGTTATGAGCGTGTCCTGACAGCACGGTTGATTGCCGGATTGTCCAGAATTGATGGCGTCTTGATCCAGGGTATATCAGATGTGGTGGCGCTGGCGCGCCGTGTGCCTACCGTGTCGATCACCGTTGACGGAACCGATCCCGCCGATATCGCCAAAGCGATGGCAAAGGAAGGCATCTATCTCTGGCACGGCCACAATTACGGTTTGGAGCCAATCAAGCGGCTGGGGCTTGCGGACCGCAACGGCGTCGTCCGTATCGGGCTGGCCCATTATAACACCGAGGCGGAAGTCGATTTCCTGTTGGCGAAGCTGGCGGACTGGATGAAGACGCGAACCTGACATGCGCGACAAAAACGGAACCCCGAGGATCGGCGTCAAGCTGCGCCATGCCAGACAGGTGCTTGGCCTCAGCCTGGAAGAGCTCGGCGCTCGCATCGGGCTGACAGAGGGTTATCTCTCGAAGATCGAAAACGACCGCGCGACGCCGTCGATGGCGGCTCTGCACCGGCTGGTGCAGGCGCTGGGCATCAACATGAACGCAATGTTCGGCACGCTGCAGCACAATGCCTCGGAAGTGTTCGTTTTGCGGCACAACGAGCGTCCGCACATGGAGACGGGACATCGGCGTTCGGGCAACCATGTCGTGCTCGAGCAATTGGTCCCATCCGGTCCGGAATATCTGCTGCAGATCAATGTCCACGTGATCGAGGCCGGCGGCGGCAGCCCCGAATTGATCAGCCATAAGGGACAGGAATTCGGCTACGTGCTCGAAGGTTCGGTCGAGTTGCTGGTCGAAGCGAACGTGGTGGCGCTAGAGGCAGGCGACGCGTTCTATTTCAACTCCGAACTCGGCCACGGCTACCGCAATATCGGTTCGACCACGGTCCGTATCCTCTGGGTCAACACGCCGCCGACATTCTGACCGCCTCCATCGCGGTGCCGGATTTCGAGGCAGCTCCGAAGGCGTTGTTCAATGAGCCAACGTCCACAGGACACAGCCGCCGGGTCCAATCGTCCTGTTTCAATGCCCGAACACCAGCGGCGGCGCGATCCGATCCCGCCGCAGCCAGCGCGCCAGAAGCAGCGCGGCCACCACGGCCAGCCCCGTCGACAGGCCGATCCAGATGCCGACGCCATGCAGGCCGAAATGGAAGGCGAGCAGCACGCCGAGCGGCAGGCCGACGCCCCAATAGCCGATCGCGGCATAGATCATCGGCACCTTGGTGTCGTGCAGGCCGCGCAGCATGCCGGCGGCCACCGCCTGGGCGCCGTCGAAGACCTGGAACAGCGCCGCGAAGACCAGGAACGACACGGCAAGTTCGATCACCCTGGCATTGGCCGGATTGCCCAGATCGATGAAGGCGCTGATCAGCGGATGCGGCCACAGGATCATCACCAGCCCCATCAGCGCCATGAACGAGACACCGATGACAAAGGCGGTCCAGCCGGCGCGCGAAACGCCTTCCGGATTGCCGGCGCCGTGCGCAAGCCCGACGCGCACCGTCACCGCCTGGTTGAGGCCGAGCGGCACCATGAAGGAGATCGAGGCGATCTGGATGGCGATCGCGTGCGCGGCCAGGGAATCCGCGTCGATCAGGCCCATCAGCAGGGCCGCCGCATTGAAGATCGTCACCTCGAAGGCGAGGATGCCGGCGATCGGCAGGCCGAGCCGCAGCAGGCCCTTGAAGCGCGGCCAGTCGGACCGCCAGAAGCGGCCGAACAGACGGTAGCGGCGGAACTTCTTCTCCAGCATCACCACGGCAGCCATGCCGATGAACATCAGCGCTGAGGACAGCGAGGTGGCAAGGCCCGACCCGGCAATGCCCATTGCCGGCACGCCGAGATTGCCGAACATGAACACCCAGTTGAAGAAGACGTTGCAGGCGACGGCGACGAAGACGATGACCAGCGCCCAGCCCGGCCGTTCCAGCGCCGAGATGAACGAGCGCAGCACGATATAGAAGTAGAAGGGCAGCACCGCCCATTCGAGCCAGCGCAGATAGATGCCGGCCTGATGGGCCAGAACCGGGTCCTGGCCCATGGCCAATAGAATGCCCTCGCCGTGCCAAAGCACGAGCCAGATCGGGATCGAGATCAGGATCGCCAGCCACAGGCCCTGGCGCACGGTGCGGCGCAGGTCGCGCACAGAATAGCGGCGGCGGCCGAGCTCGGTGGCGATCATCGGCGAGGTCGCCAGCATCAGGCCGAGGCCGAAGATCAGCGGCATGAAATAAAGGTTGGCGCCAAGCGCGCCGCTGGCCAGCGTGTCCGGCCCCAGACGACCCATCATCATGACGTCGGTGGCCGTCATCGCGGTCTGGCCGAGATTGGTCAGCACCATCGGCCAGGCGAGCGCCAGCGTCGCCCTGATTTCCTGACGCCAAAGATTTTCCGGCGCGCGAGCGCCGGCTTCGATCGCAGACATTGTTCCGCTCTTTCCAGCTACGGCACGTCGGCCAGAGCCGGAAGCCGCATGTCAAACGGCAAAACCTTCGGTTGCGCGGCGTTTGCGTCAGCTTCTGGACGAAACGCGACATGAAGGCAAGGGAGGAGGGACAGGAACGGATTGAGCCAGCGACCGGCCCAAATGCTCTAGCGGATCGCGTCCAGCATCCGCCGCTGGCGGTGCATCTCGAGGAAAACCTTGTAGTCGCGCTCGAAACGCCCCGATGATTTCGGGTTCGACGAGCGCGTCCTGCCGCCTTGCTGCATGGCAAGACAGGCCGCGTTGAGGTCGGGAAACAGCCCGGCAGCGGTGGCGGCGATCATGCCGGTGCCGAGCAGCACCGCCTCGTCGGCCAGCGGCTCGATCACCGTGCAGCCGGTGGCGTCGGCATAGAGCTCCATCAGCAGCGGATTCTTGGTGTGGCCGCCGGTCACGTGCAGCGTGTCGATCAGATAGCCATTTTCGTTCAGTGCCTCCAGCACGTGGCGCACGCCGAGCGCGATGCCGACGGCGGTGCGCCAATAGAGCTTGCACAGGCTGTCGAAGGAGGAATCCAGCGTCAGCCCGCTGACGACGCCGACGGCATGCGGATCGGCGAGCGGTGAGCGGTTGCCATGAAAGTCGGGCAGCACATGCAGCCTTGCGGCGAGGTTGTCGCCCTCGGTGGCGCGCAGCTCGGCGACACGCCTGGCGATCTTCGCATGCATGGCGGCATCCGGCTCGCCGCCGGCGCCGTGCCAGCGGATGATGTGGTCGAGCAGGGCGCCGGTCGCCGACTGCCCGCCTTCCGACAGCCACAGCCTGGGCAGTGCCGCGCCGTAATATGGCCCCCAGACGCCGGCGAAGGGCTGCGGATCCGGCGACATCGCCATGACGCAGCTCGACGTGCCGGCGATCAGCGCCAAATGCCGGCCGATATCCTGTTCGTCATCGGCAAAGCCGCCGAGCACGCCAAGCGCGCCGGCATAGGCATCGATGACCCCGGCGCCGACCCGGCATTTCTCGCTCAGCCCAAGTTCGGCCGCCGCTTGCGCCGTCAATCGACCGATATCGGCGCCGACGGGACTGGCCTTTTCCGGCAGGCTGCCGTGCTCGAAAAGATCGTCGAGGCCGACGAGTTCGAAGAAATCGCGCCGCCAGCCTGTCTCCTCATGCGCCAGATAGGTCCATTTGGCGGTCAGCGTGCATTGCGAGCGGGCCAGCGAGCCCGTCGCTTGCCAGGTCAGGAAATCGGTCAGGTCGAATAAATAGCCGGCTTCATTCCACGTCCGCGGCAAATTGCGCTTCAGCCACATCAGCTTCGGCGTCGCCATTTCCGGTGACATGACGCCGCCGATGTAATTCAGCACGGCGTGGCCGCTTGCCGTGCATTCGTCGGCCTCGGCGATGGCGCGGTGGTCGAGCCAGACGATGGTGTCCCAGCGCTTGTCGCCCGTGGTCGAGACGCTGAGCTGGCCGCCTTGCCGGTCGCGCACCACCAGCGAACAGGTGGCATCGAAGGAGATGCCGACAATGTCCTCAGGCTCGACACCGGCTTTTTCGCGGGCAGCACGCACGGCGGTGCAGACAGAAGACCATATGTCGCGCGAATCATGCTCGGCGTGATCGGGCTTCGGCTGGTTCATGGCGATCGGCCGCTCGGCGCGACCGAGCAAGGTGCCTGTGGTGTCGAGAATGCCCGCGCGAGCGCTCCCGGTGCCGACATCGACCGCGCAAACGAACTGTTTCGTCAAGATGCTCTGTCTCTCGCTCCCAGGCCTGCAATCAGATCGGGCAATTGCAGCATGTCAGCGAATATAAAGTCCGGCTCACTCGACGCAAGCCGCGCTTTCAAGGTCGGGTTGCCGGCATGCGAGCCGCCGGTGAAGGCAAACACGCGCATCCCCGCCGCCCGCGCAGCAATGATGCCGGCCGGGCTGTCCTCGACGACGAGGCATTTGCGCGGATGGGCCCGCATGCTGGCGGCGGCATGCAGGAACAGATCCGGCGCCGGCTTTCCCTTGGCCACCATGGTGGCACTGAACAGATGCGGCTCCATCAGCCCAAGCAATCCGGTGACGTCGAGCGCGTAGCGGATGCGGTCGAGCGTGCCCGAGGACGCGACACAGAACGGCAGCCCAAGCTTCGGCAGTATCTTCTTGACGCCGGCGATCGGCTTCAGCTCCTCGCGGAATTTGCGCATCAGTTCGACGCGCATCTCGGTCAGGTGCAGGTCGGTGATATCGAGTCCGAAGTCGCGGCCGAGGATCTCGCGCACGCTTTTCATGCTCCTGCCGAGGAAATGCTCGTAGGCGGTGTCCTCACTGACGCTGCCGCCGGCGACTTTGACCATGCCGAGCAGCGCCGAGACGGAGAGCGCCTCGCTGTCGACCAGCACGCCATCGCAGTCGAAGATGACCAGTTCAGGCGTCATGGCCGAGAATGGCTCTCAGAGCTTGCCGGCGAGGTAGCGCGTCAGCGTCGCGCGTGCGCCGTTCGCCCACAGCACGTTGAGCGCATGGGCGAAGGCCTCGACAAACGCCGTTGCGCGACCGACATCGCCATAGATGTCCTCCATGGCGAGCCAGGCGGCGGGAGCATCCTTTGCCGCCTTTGCCGTCGCCTGCAGCCGGTCCCAGCTCGGGTCGTTGGGCTCGATGACGGCGCCGCTGTCGGTGGTGCCGAAGCAGTAGCGGCACCACAATGCCGATTCCAGCGCCAGGCCGGCGACGCTCTTTCCGGCCTTCAGCCGGTCGGAGATGGTCGGGATGATGAATTTCGGCTGGCGGTTGGAGCCGTCGAGGCAGAGCCGGCGCACCGTGTCGCCGATCTTGGGATTGGAAAAGCGGCTCTCGATGAGCTGGTAATAATCTTCTAGGACCGTGTCCGGCACCGGCGGCACCGTCGGGATGATTTCGTCCCGTTCGAGCTTGGCCAGGAAACCGCTCACCAGTGGCTCCTGCATCGCCTCATGGACGAAATGGATGTCCATCAGGCCGGCCGGATAGGCAATCGTCGCGTGGCCGCCATTGAGGATGCGGATCTTCATCAATTCATAGGGCGCAACGTCTTTGACGAACTGCACGCCGACCTTTTCCAGTGGCGGCCGGCCGCCGGTGAAATGGTCCTCCAGCACCCATTGCCGGAACGGCTCGCAGAATACCGGCCAATTGTCCTCGAGGCCAAAATCCTTGGCCAGGATGCCGCGTTCGCGGTCCGTGGTGGCCGGCGTGATGCGATCGACCATGCCGTTCGGGAAGGCGACATGCTCGCTGGCCCAGTTCGCCAGATCCTCGTCGATCAAACGGGCCAGGCCGATGACGCCGTCCGAGGTGACATGGCCGTTGTGGGGAATGTTGTCGCACGACATGACCGTGAACGGCACGGTGCCTTCATCGCGCCGCCGCACCAGCCCGGCAAGGATGATGCCGAACACCGTCTTCGGTGTCGCGCCGGGCTGCGCATCGGCGACGATGTCGGGGTGGGTCGGGTTGAACACGCCGGATGCCGGATCGATGAAATAACCGCCCTCGGTGATGGTCAGCGAAACGATCTTGATCGCCGGGTCGGCCAGCCGTTCGATGATGCCGGCCGCATCGCCGGGCATCAGGAAGTCGATCATGGCGCCGGTGACCCGGGCGCTCATATGGCCGCTGTCCTGCTCGACCACCGTGGTCAGCCAGTCCTGCTCTTCCAGTTTGCCGCGGCCGATCTTTTCACCGTCGAACACGCCGGCGCCGATCAGTGCCCAGT
>NZ_RZOL01000193.1:0-11351 GCF_004022985.1 Mesorhizobium sp. M7A.F.Ca.ET.027.02.1.1
GTGGGGAGGAGGGCCAACGAAGCGGAGAAGCAAATGGGCGGAATTTGCGAAGGGAAGCACCCTACGGCGCCCCCCTCTGTCCTGCCGGACATCTCCCCCACAGGTGGGGAGATTGGCAGTTTCGCCGCCGGCTCTTCCCTGGCAATGTTGTTGATTGGCGAAAGCAGAGATGAGGGAGCAATCTCCCCCCTTGAGGGGGAGATGTCCGGCAGGACAGAGGGGGGCGCCAGGGAACTCGTACTATCCAGGAACCCCACCCCTCACACCTTGACCAATTGCTCCACGCGGTCCTTCTCGCCGAAAATTCTGAGATACCGCTCGATCTCTTTCACATCGCCGGTCGCCTTGGCCGGATTGTCGGAAAGCTTGACCGCTGGCCTGCCATTGGCCTCGGTGACCTTGCAGACCAGCGATATGGCGTCGAGGCTGTTGGTTTCCGTCGGCGCGCAGCCTTCGAAATCATTGGTCAGATTGGTGCCCCAGCCGAAGGACATGCGCACCTTGCCCTTGAAGTGGCGATAGGTCTCCTCGATGGTCTCGACTTCAAGCCCGTCGGAGAAGATCAGCAGTTTCTGCCGGGGATCTTTGCCCTTGTCGCGCCACCAGCACAGGATCTTTTCGCCGCCTTCGATCGGCGGCGCGCTGTCGGGGCGAAAGCCCGTCCAGTCGGCCACCCAGTCCGGCGCATCGCGCAGGAACGATGCCGTGCCGAAGGCGTCGGGCAGCACGATCAAGAGATTGCCGCCATAGTAACGCTGCCAGTCCTGCAGCACCTTGTAGGGCGACTGCCTCAGCTCTTTTTCCGAGTCGGCGAGGGCGGCGAACACCATAGGCAGCTCATGTGCGTTGGTGCCGAGCGCTTCGAGGTCGTTGTCCATGGCCAGAAGCACGTTGGAGGTGCCGGTGAACGCTTCGCCGATGCCTTCCTTCAGCGCCTCGACGCACCAGCGCTGCCATAGGAAGGAATGGCGCCGGCGCGTGCCGAAGTCCGAGATGCGGATGCCGGGCAGCGCCTTCAGCCGCTCGGTCTTGGCCCACATCTTGGACTTGGCGCGGGCATAGAGCACGTCGAGCGCGAAAGGCCCGAACGCCCGCATCGCCGCGCGCGATCGAAGTTCATTGATGATGGCGAGCGCCGGGATTTCCCACAGTGTGGTGTACATCCACGGCCCGCTGAAGGTCAGCTCATACTGCCCGTCGCGCTTCGACAGCTCGTATTCGGGCAGCCGGAAGCCTTCCAGCCAGGCGAGGAATTCTGGCTCGAAGATCTGCTTGCGGCCGTAGAAATTGTTACCGCCGAGCCAGATCATCTCCTTCTTGGAGAAGCGCAAGGTGCGGGCATGGTCGAGCTGTTCGCGCAATTCGGCCTCGTCTATCTCGTCGGCAAGGCGCACCGAAGTCGTGCGGTTGATCAGCGAGAAGGTTGCGTCGACCTTGGGATACATGCCCCAGATCATCTGCAGCATCAAAAGCTTGTAGAAATCCGTGTCGAGCAGGCTGCGCACGATCGGGTCGAGCTTCCAGGTGTGGTTGTAGACGCGCCGCGCAATATCGGTCTTAGCCATGTCTCAACACCGCCTTCGCTGCCTGCCATCCACAATCGCGACAGGCCTCATAGCATCGAATCGGCCAGAACGCTGCCCGCTTTCAGGCTGGCCCGACAAAAAGAGCTGCCTGCATGCGGTGGCGCAGAGCTTGGCATCAACTTGCGGATTTTCCGCCCATCACCCTGAGCGCCGGACGCTTGCGGCGGCTGACGATGCGGCCGGCCACAGGGGCGTCGGCGCGCCCGTCATCCCCGGCCTTCTCGGCGAACAGCCAGTCGATGAACACCTGCACGATCGGTGTCGCCCGCATCTCGTTGCGGCAGACGACATAGAAATCGTCGACCGCCGGCACCGACAGGCTGAACGGCGCGACCAGCATGCCCCTGGCCAGCAGCGCGCTTGCCGTCACGGAGTCGCCCAGCGCCACGCCATGGCCATGCACCGCCGCCTCGGTCGCCATACGCGCATCGCCGAGGTGATGGCGGCGACCCCGCTCCAGGTCCAGCGCATCGGCGGCCGCCAGCCAGGTATGCCATTCGCGGCCGTCATCGCCATGCAGGAAGACATGGTCGGCGAGATCCCTGACGCTGCGGATCGGCCGGTTGTTGATCAGTGTCGGGCTGACCACGGGAAACAGTTCGAGGCCCGACCATTTGCGCATCCAGCAATCGGTCCAGCTGCCGTCGCCATAATGCACGCAGACATCGATGGTGGGCGCCCGCAAATCCTTGGAATCGTTGGAAGGGATAAGCGTCAGCCTTATGTCGGGATATTGCGCCATGAAACTGCCGAGCCGCGGTGTCATCCACAACAACAGAAGCGCCGGCACGCAGGAGACCGAAAGTGTGCCGCTGCTCGCCGGCCTTGTCATGCGCTGGGTGGCGGCGGCGATGCCGTCGAAGGCGGTCGACACCGCCGGCAGAAGCTCCGCGCCATGCGGTGTCAGTTTGACCCGCTGGCCGGCCCGCTCGAACAGCTTGACATTGAGCGACTGCTCGAGCGCTTTGATCTGATGGCTGACGGCGCCATGGGTGACATTCAGCTCAATGGCCGCCTTGGTCAGCGAGCCATGCCGGGCCGTTGCCTCGAAGGCGCGCAGCGGATTAAGCGGTGGCAGGCGCTTGGTCATGGGTATCAACTTTATTGTGAGATTTTCTCACAGAAAACACCCTAACAATATCAATTGATTTTTCAATGCCGCTGCCGGACACTGAACCTGGAACAGCATCAAGACGTGAAATCTGCAGGCAGCCAGCGGGACAGCGGCCCGGCCGGATGACGGTCGGTTCGCAGGCGTCATCCGCGGCGGCACTGCATCAGCCCAGGAGGAGCGGACATGGGATACGATCGCGGCAAGCTCGACGCGTTGCGTCGCAAATATGGTGAAAGCCATGGCGGCGAGATGTTCGACCCGAAATTCCGCAAGGTCGCCGATAAGATCTTCTCCAAGAGCGGCACGCGGCTGGCACCCTATTCAGGCATCCCGACCTTCCTCGCCGCGCCCTACCGCGAAATATCGGCCGACAATCCGGATTTCGGCGATTTGCAGGTGGCGATGATCGGCGTGCCGATGGACCTCGGCGTCACCAACCGGCCAGGCTCGCGCTTCGGGCCGCGAGCGCTGCGCGCCATCGAGCGCATCGGCCCCTACAATCACGTTCTGGAATGCGCGCCCACACATGAGCTCCGGGTCGCCGATATCGGCGACACGCCGTTCCGCAGCCGCTACCGGCTTGAGACAAGCCATGAGGATATCGAGCGCCGCACCAACCAGATCGTCGATGCCGGCGTCATCCCGCTTTCGATCGGCGGCGACCATTCGATCAGCCATCCGATCCTGAAGGCCGTCGGCAAGAAAGCTCCGGTCGGGTTGATCCATATCGACGCCCACTGCGACACCAGTGGCTTGTTCGACATGACCAAGTTCCACCATGGCGGCCCGTTCCGCAACGCGGTGCTTGACGGCGTGCTCGACCCGACGCGCACGATCCAGATCGGCATCCGCGGCTCGGCCGAATATCTGTGGGAATTCACCTATGAGTCCGGCATGACCGTGGTGCATGCCGAGGAGGTGACCGGTCTCGGCATTCCGGCCATCATCGAGAAGGCGCGCAGAATAGTCGGCGACGGCCCGACCTATGTCTCCTTCGATATCGACAGCGTCGACCCGGCCTTCGCGCCCGGCACCGGCACGCCGGAAGTCGGCGGGCTGACGACACGCGAAGTGCTCGAACTGCTGCGCGGCCTCAAGGGCCTCAACATCGTCGGCGGCGACGTCGTCGAGGTGGCGCCGCAATACGACGCCACCACCAACACCGCGCATGCCGCCGCACAGGTGCTGTTCGAGATATTGAGCCTGATGGTGTTCAGCCCGGCTGTCACCGGCAAGGGAGCCTGACCTCTACGAATCCAACGAAGGCGGCCGCCGCGCTGGAGCCGGCGGTCGTATCAAACGAGCGTCCAGACAGGGGAATAACAATGACAATCCGCAAGACATTTGCCTCGATCGCCGCCGTGCTGATGCTTGGCACCGCCGGTTTCGGCTTCGCCACACAAGCCGCAAGCGCCGATGCGCTGGCGGACATCACCAAGGCCGGCACCATCAATGTCGGCGTCTTCGCCGACTTTCCGCCCTTCTCCTCGGCCAGCGCCGATATGAGCCTCAAGGGCTATGACATGGATGTCGCGCAATACATTGCCGATACGCTCAAGGTGAAGCTCAACCCCATCGCCGTCACCGGCCAGAACCGCATCCCGTATCTGAACGACAAGCGCGTCGACATCCTGATGAGCGTCGGCTACTCGAAGGAACGCGAACAGGTCATCGACTTCGCCGCCGCGTACGCGCCCTACTACATCGCCGTGATCGGTCCGGCGGCTCTGACGGTCAAGGGCAAGGAAGACCTCGCCGACAAGTCGATCGCCGTCAATCGTGGCACGCTGGAAGACACCTCGCTCACCGAGGCAGCACCGGCGTCGGCCGACATCAAGCGCTTCGACAACTACAATTCGGTGATCCAGGCCTTCATCTCCGGCCAGACGCAGCTGATGGTCGTGGGCAACGATGTCGGCGCGCAGGTGCTGGCCAAGCAGGATGCGCTGAAGCCGGAGCAGAAGTTCCAGCTTCTGACCTCGCCTTCGCATATCGGCCTCAACAAGAACGAAGACGGCCTGAAGAAGGCTGTCAACGATGCGGTCGCCAAGATGCTGGCCGACGGCAAGCTGGACGAAAGCTCGAAAGCCTGGCTGAAGACGCCGCTCAATCCCGAAAACCTCAAGGATTGAGTTTCCGTGGCCTTTGCCTGGCTCCCGGGTGCTCTGGGCGACATCGCGCACGGCGCGGCCACGACGATCCTGCTGATCGCCGTGACCACGCTGGCCGGAACGCTGCTCAGCATCCTGGGTGCCGCGGGGCGACGAAACGGCCCGGTTCTGCTCAAGCGGGCGATCGCCTGTTACGTCGAGGTGATGCGCAACACGCCGTTCCTGGTGCAGCTGTTCTTCATCTTCTTCGGCCTGCCCAGCCTGGGCATCCGGCTCGATCCGATCTTGGCCGCCATGCTGGCGATGACGCTCAACATGGCGGCCTACACGATCGAGATCGTCGGCGCCGGGCTTGACGCCGTGCCCGGCGGACAGACGGAAGCAGCGCTCGCACTTGGGCTGCGGCCACGCCAGGTGTTCGTCAAGATCGTGCTGCCGCAGGCACTCAAGATTATCTATCCCGCGCTCACCAGCCAGATCGTCATCATGATGCTGGACTCGGCCGTGGTGTCGCAGATCGCCGTGCGTGAACTGACCTACGAGGCCGATATGCTGCAGGCGCGCACCTTCCGCTCTTTCGAGACCTATTTCGTCGTGACGCTGGTCTATCTCGCTCTGTCGATGGCCTTGCGCCGGCTGCTGGTGTCAGGCGGGCGCCGTGCGCTCGGAGCCGGTGTATCATGATCGAGTTCACCTCCTGGGACATCGTGCGCAACCTGCTGCTCGCCGCCCGCTGGACGGTGCTGCTATCGCTGGCCGCCTTCATCGGCGGCGGCATCGTCGGCCTGATCGTGCTGTTCTTCAGGATCGCCAAGAACAAGTGGAGCAGGCGCATAGCCTCCGGCTACATCGCCCTGTTCCAGGGAACGCCGCTCTTGATGCAGCTGTTCTTGATGTTCTTCGGGCTGCCGATGCTCGGCCTGCGCATCGAACCCTGGACGGCGGCGGCGCTCGGCCTCACCTTCTTCGCCAGCGCCTATCTCGCCGAAATCTGGCGCTCCGGCGTCGTGGCGCTACCCCTGGGGCAATGGGACGCCGGCGCAAGCCTTGGCCTGCACTATCTGCAGGAGCTGAGGCTGATCATCCTGCCGCAGGCCTTTTCGATCACCCGCGCACCCACCGTCGGCTTCCTGGTTCAGCTGATCAAATCGACCGCGCTCACTTCGATCATCGGCTTCGAGGAGCTGGTGCGGACCTCCAACGCCATCAACAATGCGACTTTCGAACCGTTCAAGGTCTACGGGCTGGTGGCTCTGATCTTCTTCGTCATGTGCTTTCCGCTGACGCAATACGCCCGCAGGCTCGAGAAACAGGCGGCTGCTCGCTGACGCGCCAAGGCAGCGCTTGATTTCAGGCCGGCAGCCCAAGCTGCTTGCGCAGGCTCTTGTCGAATGCGGACGCGGGGACGAAACGGCGCAGGAAACTGACCTGGCGCGCCATCTTTCCCGCCGCATAGCGCGTCTTCGGCGCGGGATCGGTCGCCGCGGCCAAAACGGTGTTGGCGACCACTTCGGGCGCATCGCCTTTTTCCATCGATTTCCGCACTGATGCAGTCATCCCGGCACGCGCGGAGTCGTAGATTTCGAGCGACCGGTCGGGGGCGGCAAGATTGTCCTCGAATGCCGTGCGGGTATAGGCGGGCTCCACCAGCGAAACGCGGATGCCGAACGGGCGCAATTCGTGATCGAGCGACTCCGAATAACCCTCGATGGCATGTTTGGTCGCCGAGTAGAGTGCGAAATAGGGAGCGGGGATGAACCCCTGCACCGAACTCAAATTCATGATTCTGCCCTTCCCTTGGCGTCGCATTGCCGGCAGAACCGCGTTGGTCACACGCAAGACGCCGAAGACGTTCACGTCGAACAGCGCCTTAGCCTGAACGGTCGAAGACTCCTCCGCGCCGCCAAACAGGCCCATGCCGGCATTGTTGACAAGCAGGTCGATGCGTCCGGCCTTGGCCAGAACGTCATCGACCACTGTCGCAACGGACGCGTCGTCGGTCACGTCGCAGGTCAGCATGGTAACGCCGGCGGATGGCCGGGAGGCCACGCGACGGCTGGTTCCGAAGACGCGAAAGCCGGCGCCTAGCAAGGCATCGGCGGTAGCGCGCCCGATGCCGGAAGATGCCCCTGTGACCAGGGCGACGCCAGGAGTCTTGTTCATGGGATCATATCCTTCTTTGCGTTGGATCGGATTGGGAAAAGCATGAGAGGCCGGGGCAAAGGGCGTTGGTCATGACTGCGTCTGGCAACCGGTTAGTTCCAGCGTCTGAACAGGGCGCTGGCATTCACGCCGCCAAAGCCGAAGCCATTGGAGATCGCGTACTCCATCTCCATGGGCCGGGGCGCGTTTGCGACGAAGTCGATTCCGTCGCCGGCTGGATCGGCCTCGCCCAGGTTGAGGGTTGGCGGGGCGACCTGATCCCTGAGCGCCAGGATTGCGAAGATGGCACCAAGCCCGCCGGCCGCTCCGAGCAAATGTCCGGTCGCCGATTTCGTGGCACTGACAGCTATCGCGAAATCGCGCCCGAACACGCTCTTGATCGCTTCGATCTCACCCAGGTCGCCGACTGACGTGGATGTCGCATGCGCATTGAGATGACGAACCTCGCGTGGCGAAATCCCTGCCTGGGCAATCGCGATCTGCATGGCCCGGCGCGCGCCGTCGCCGTCCTCTGGTCCGGAGGTGACGTGGTGGGCATCCGCGGTCGTGCCGTAGCCGACGAGCTCAGCCAACGGCTTTGCGCCGCGCGCCAACGCGTGGTCCAATGCCTCGATGACCAGCACGCCGGCTCCTTCGCCCATGACGAAGCCGTCCCGCGATATGTCGAAAGGGCGCGAGGCTTGAGCCGGCGCCCAATTGAAGCCGGTTGAAAGAGAACGCGCCGCGGCGAAACCGCCGAGGCTGACGGTGTTGATACACGCTTCCGTTCCGCCGCATACGGCGATGTCGGCTTCGTTGGCGCGGATCAGGCGGGCGGCGTCGCCGATCGCTTGGATGCCCGCCGCGCATGCCGTCACCGGTGCGCCGAGTGGACCTTTGAAACCATGACGGATCGAGATGTGGCCCGCCGCGAGGTTTACAAGGAAGGACGGCACCGTAAAGGGAGACAGGCGGCGGGCGCCACGCAGGTCCACCGTGCGCACCGCCTCGGTGATGGCGGGGAACCCGCCGACCCCTGAAGCGATGATCGTGGCCGTGCGCAGGCGATCGATTTCCAGGGCAGGCTTCCATTGCGCCTGCGCCAGCGCCTCTTCCGCCGCGGCCAGCGCGAAGAGAATGAACCGGTCCACCTTGCGTTGATCCTTCGCCGACAGGACGGCATCGGCATCGAAACCAGCCTCCGGATCTTCGCCCAGGGAGGGAACCACGCCGCCAATCTTAACCGGCAGCTCTCCCACCACATCGTCCGGAAGCCTGCGAACGCCCGACCGGCCGGCAAGCAGGCGTGACCAGGACGCTTCGACATTGGCGGCAAGAGGCGTGACGGCTCCCATGCCCGTGACGACAATCCGTTGCATCTGCTCTCCTGTCCTTGGTGTGCCGGCGGCACTGCTCGCGCCGTTCAAGGGGCGACTGCTTCGCGAACCTGATCGGCCGCCGCATCCAGAAAAGCCCGCGCGAGGTCGGGGTCGTTGACGACCCGCGAGAGCACCACCGCGCCGACCATCGTCGAGAGAACGGCCATTGCCTTGTTGCCGGTCTTTTCGCTGTCGCCCTCGCCAACCCAACCGCCAAGCATCTCAAGGTACGCCTTGATGCCGGCTTCGAATGACGCCTTCACCTCGGCACCCTGCCTGGCTGCATCCGAACCGAGCGCAACGACCGGGCAGCCGTCCATCTTTTCCCCGCGATGATCCATGCTGAGGTAGAATGAGATCACCCCGTCGAGCGGGCTCCCAGGATGTGCGGCGGTCGCGGCCGACCATTTGTGGGTGGCGCTTTCCATCGCCCGCCTGGACGCCAGCGCCGCCAGATCGTCCTTCGACTCGAATTGCTTGTAAAAGGCGCCCTGGGTCAGCCCGGCACCCTTCATCAGGTCCTTGAGGCCGATGCCGTCAAAGCCGCGCTCCCGGAAAAGCCGGCTTGCCACATTGATCACGGTCTCGCGGTTTTCCGCGGCCTGAGTGCGACTCACACGCATCGTCATCTCCTTTTTTAGATTGTATTCGTAATCTATACCCTATATAGAGGGTGAACGCAATCTAAAAAAGGACAAATGAGATGATCCGCAAAACCCTGAGCGCCTCGCTGCTGGCCGCGCTGTTTCTTGCAACCCCGGCTCTTGCCGAGGAAGCCACCATCGGACGCCCGATCGAAGGCGGCAGCCTGCACCAGGGACACCTGGACATGGTGGCCTACTACGTTCCGCGCGGCGACCTGCTTGAGGTCACCGCCAATTTCGCACCGAAGGCCGGGGGTGATCCGCTGCGGGTTGTCATGGGCCTCGCCAACAGTGACTCGGTGGCGTTCTCCATACCGGGCTACCCGGGCTCGCTCTACGCGTTCTCGAGGTCCGGCAAGGAGGTGACGGTCTCGACCGAGACTGACACATCCCTGCGAGCCGACGCGACAATGCCCTGACATGACGCGCAGGCCGCGGCCGCACGATGCTGGCCGGGGCTCTCGCGTCGGAAGGGCGAGCCACCAACAAGTCTGGAGAGAGGTCACATGCTTTACAGCTATTTTGTCGAGAAATCGATCCGGCAGAGCTTCGACGACGTCAACAACCATCGCTGGGACGCGGCGGTGAAGGCCATCGCGCCGCATGTCCATCACCGGGTTGGTGGCGCCCACGCGCTTGGTGGGGAGCGCCACGACAAGCAAGCCCTGCGCCGCTGGTTCGAGCGCCTCGGCCGTGTTCTGCCCACTCTCCATCTCACGGTCAACCACGTCTGGGTGAAGGGTTGGCCGTGGCATACCACCGTGTTTGCCCAGTGGGATGGCACCGCAACCCTGCTCAACGGCGATACATCCTACATCAACCGTGGTCTCCACGTGTTCACGCTGCGGTGGGGCACGGTTCATGCGCTCGAGGAGTTTTACGATTCACAGGCGGCGGCGCGCGGCCTCGCCGCCCAAGCCGCGGCCGGCCTCGAAGAAGCTGTCGCCGAACAGATAACAAGCTGAAGCGCGGTTCGAGGACGGCCAAGGTTTACGGGCCGGTCGCGCTGATCTTCTTCGTCACGTGCCTTCGCCCGCGCAATATGGGTGGAGGCTCGAGAAGCGAGCGCCGGCGCGCTGGACTGCAAGCCAGGAAACCCAGTTCGGTAGCGTAGCGCTGCATCGCTGCCGGTGCTGTCGCGGTCGAGCCGAGGCAGGCATATAGCTTTCCTGTTAGGAATAGGCCTTGACATCTTGCCGTTCGAATTGTCCATTTGATGCTTGACCGGGCCGAACGGGGCGGCGAGGGCGGACAGGGGCAAACCGGCGCGTGGATAGACAGTCAAGTCGAGTGCTGTTGAGGACGGTTGGGCTGACAAAAGCCTTTCGAGGGCTGGTTGCCCTGCGGGATCATTCCATCGAGCTCCACGAAGGTGAAATCGTTGGGGTAATCGGGCCGAATGGCTCGGGCAAGAGCACGCTTTTCAACCTGATCACCGGCTTCTCCCAGCCGAATTCCGGCAGCATCGAGATGGAGGGCCGTTCGCTCGTCGGCCTGCGCACATCGCAGATCGTCGCAATGGGCATCGCCCGTACCTTCCAGGGCTCTCGTCTGTTCGGCAGCCTCAGCGTCGCACAGAACGTGCTGACGGCGGCGCAGTTGCGCCATCCTGTAGGCGCCGCCGATACCGTGCTGCGCGGTCGGCGCTATCGCGAGCGGGTGGCCGCGACGCGGCAGAAGGCCGACGAACTCCTCGACCTCATGGGCCTGACGGATCAGGCCGGCAGGGTCGCCGCGGATCTTCCCTATGGCGATCAGCGGCGGCTGGAGATTGCGCGTGCGTTGGCGACCGGTCCGCAGCTGCTGCTGCTCGATGAGCCCGCAGCCGGGCTTGATTCCAAAGAGACCAAGGTGTTGGCAGCGCTGATTCGGACGATCCGTGACCGCTATGGCGTAACGGTGGTCGTTGTCGAGCACGACATGGACCTGATCATGGCGCTGTGCGAACGCATCCAGGTGCTGGCGACTGGCGAGGTGATCTGCGTCGGAACACCGGAGCAGGTACGCGAACACCCGAAAGTGCGGGAGGCGTATCTTGGCCACGCCTAAGCCCGTTCTGCTCAGCGTCGAGAACCTGGAGGTCAATTTCGGCGCGGTGCGTGCGCTGAAGGGCATTTCGCTCGACGTCCATGCCGGCGAGGTGGTGGCGCTGGTGGGGGCCAACGGCGCCGGCAAGAGCACGACCTTGCGCACCATTTCCGGCCTGTCGCGGCCGCGCGGCGGCAAGATCATCTTCGATGGCAAGCCGATTGGAGGTGTCGCTCCGTCGCGGATCGTAAGTCTGGGCATAGCACAGAGCCCGGAGGGCAGGCGCCTGTTCGGCGGCCTGACGGTGGCCGACAATCTGCGGCTGGGCGCCTGCACCCGCACCGACA
>NZ_RZOL01000194.1:0-11316 GCF_004022985.1 Mesorhizobium sp. M7A.F.Ca.ET.027.02.1.1
AGCTCGCTGCCGAGGCCCGCGGCCGGCACCGCCTGTCCCAGTCGCGCCGCGATGATCAGGCCGCCGAGCGCCGACAGCACGCCCATATTGATGAACACCATCAGCGTCAGTCGCTCGGTGTTGATGCCTGACAGCTGCGCGGCCTTGGAATTGCCGCCCATGGCATAGATACGGCGGCCGATGGTCATGCGCTTGGTGACGAAGACGAACAGCGAGATCAGCACGCCCATGACGAGCAGCACCACCGGCAGGCCCCTGTAGCTGGCGAACTGGTAGACCAGGAACAGCGCCAGCGCGCTGCCGACCAGCGTCTTGACGACGAACAGGGCAAAGGGCTCGGCCTCATAGCCATGGCGTTCGCGCTTGCGGCGCGTCCTCACCCCGAAATAGGCGTAGGCCAGCACAGCGATCAGGCCCAGCACGATCGTCGTCATGTGCAGCGTCAGGCCGCTGCCCATGATGGTCTTGCCGGCCGCGTTCACCGTAGGCGGGATCAGCGTCAGCGGGCCGATGACATCCGGGATGAAGCCGGAGCTGAGCGCCTTGAAGCCATCGGGTAGCGGCCCCACCGAGGATCCGCCGCCCAGCAGGGCCTGGCAGATGCCGCGGAAGATCAGCATGCCGGCCAGCGTGACGATGAAGCTCGGTATTCGGTGATAGGCGATCCAGTAGCCTTGCGCGGCGCCGATCGCGCCGCCCACGATGAGGCAGATGATCGAAACCACCAGCGGGTTGCTGAACGGACCAAGCGGCCAGATGACCATCATCATCGCCGCCAGGGCGCCGATGAAGCCAGCGACCGAGCCAACGCTTAGATCGATATGGCCGGAGACGATGACCAGCAGCATGCCCAGCGCCATCACGATGATGAACGAGTTCTGCTGCACCAGGTTGCTCAGGTTCACCGGCTTGAACAGCGTTCCGTTCGTGGTGAACTGGAAGAACACCATGATGGCGATCAGCGCCAGGATCAGGCCGTATTCGCGCAGGTTCGTCGTCAGCGCCGAGACGGCGATGCGTGGGCGCTGCTCTTCGGCGACGTTGCCCTGCGGGGCGGGGGCGCTTTCGGTGCTCATGCTGCTTTTCCTTCTCCACGAACGATGGCGCGCATTATTTTTTCCTGGCTTGCTTCCGCGGCGGGCATTTCGCCCACGATGCGCCCTTCGTTCATGACGTAGATGCGGTCGGTGATGCCGAGCAATTCCGGCATTTCCGACGAGATGACCACGATCGCCTTACCCTCCGAGGCGAGTCGCGCGATGATCGTATAGATTTCGTACTTGGCGCCGACATCGATGCCGCGCGTCGGCTCGTCGAGGATCAGCACGTCCGGGTCGGCGAACAGCCATTTCGACAACACCACTTTCTGCTGGTTGCCGCCGGAGAGATTGCCGGTCATCTGATAGACGCTGGAAGCGCGGATATTGGTCTTCTTGCGATAGTCGTTGGCAACGGCGAGCTCGCGCATGTCGTCGATCACGCTGTGGCGCGAGACGCCGCCAAGATTGGCCAGCGTGATGTTGTGCTTGATATGGTCGATGAGGTTGAGACCGTAGGTCTTGCGGTCCTCTGTGACGTAGGCGATACCGTGTTGGACCGCCTTGCTCACCGAGGATACGTCGACCGGCTTGCCCTTGAGCAGCACCTCGCCGGAGATGCGGCGGCCGTAGGAGCGGCCGAACAGGCTCATGGCGAATTCGGTGCGGCCAGCGCCCATCAGCCCGGCAATGCCCACCACTTCGCCCTTGCGCACGTTGATGTCGATGCCCTTGATCACCTGCCGCTCGGCATGGATCGGGTGATAGACCGACCAGTTCTTCACTTCGAACACGACCTCGCCGATGTCAGGCTCGCGCGGCGGATAGCGGTCGTCGAGTGAGCGGCCGACCATCGAAGTGATGATGCGGTCTTCAGAGATGTCCTTCTTGGCCAGCGTCTCGATGGTGCGCCCGTCACGAATGACCGTGACCTTGTCGGCGACCCGGTTCACCTCGTTGAGCTTGTGCGAGATCAGGATCGAGGTCATGCCCTGCCGCTTGAATTCGAGCAGAAGGTCGAGCAGCGCCTGGCTGTCCTTTTCGCTGAGCGACGCCGTCGGCTCGTCCAGGATCAGGAGCTTGACTTCCTTGCTCAACGCCTTGGCGATCTCGACCAGCTGCTGCTTGCCGACGCCGATATTGGTGATCAGCGTCTTGGGGTCCTCCTTGAGGCCCACCTTCTTCAACAGGGCGCTGGTGCGCGCCTCGTTGGAATTCCAGTCGATGATGCCGTATCTGGCGTGCTCGTTGCCGAGGAAGATGTTTTCGGCGATCGACAGCATCGGCACCAGCGCAAGTTCCTGGTGGATGATGACGATGCCCTTGCGCTCGCTGTCATGGATGCCTTTGAACTGGCATTCCTCGCCGTTAAAGATGATCTGGCCGTCATAGGTTCCTGAGGGATAGACGCCCGACAGCACCTTCATCAGCGTCGACTTGCCGGCGCCGTTCTCGCCGACCACGGCATGAATCTCGCCTTCCTCGACGCTGAGATTGACGTTCGACAGCGCCTTCACGCCGGGGAACGTCTTGGTGATGTCGCGCATCTCCAAAATCGTCGGGGCCATGGGACAACCGCTCCTTGAGAGGTCGGCAAACATTGCCGGCGAGGTCGGCGACAATACCGGGCTCGCTGGTGAACGAAAAGGGGCCCTGCGTTGCGCAGGACCCCTGACTTTGTAACCGGGGTTACTTCAGTTCGTCGGCCTTGATGTAGCCGGAGTCGACGACCAGTGCCTGGTAGTTCGACTTGTCGACCTCATGCGGCGTCAACAGGATCGAGGGAACGACCTTGACGTCGTTGTTGTAGGTCTTTTCATCGAGGCCGTCCGGCTTGCCGCCCGAGAGCACCTTGTCGACGAGTTCGACGGTGGCCTTGGCCAGTTCGCGGGTGTCCTTGAACACGGTCGAGTACTGCTCGCCCGTGATGATAAGCTTGACCGAAGCGGTCTCGGCGTCCTGGCCGGTCACAACAGGCCACGGCTGAGCCTCGGTGCCGTAGCCGACGGCGCGTAGCGAGGCGGTGATGCCGCGCGACAGGCCGTCATAGGGCGAAAGAACGCCATCGACGCGGCTGCCGTCCGAATAGTTGGCCGACAGCAGATTGTCCATGCGCGCCTGGGCAGTGGCGGCGAGCCAACGCAGCGTGCCGACCTTGTCCATGCCGGTCTGGCCGGACTTGATCTTGATCGAGCCGTCGTCGATCAGCGGCTGCAGGACGGAGATGGCTCCGTCGTAGAAGAAGAAGGCGTTGTTGTCGTCGGGCGAGCCGCCGAACAGTTCGACGTTCCACGGCTTGGTGTTCGGGAAGCGCTCCTTGAGGCCCTTGACCAGCGAATTCGCCTGGATCACGCCGACGCCGAAATTGTCGAAGGTGGTGTAGTAGTCGACATTGGCGGTCTTCTTGATCAGGCGGTCATAGGCGACGACGACGACGCCCGCGTCAGCGGCCTTCTGCAGAGCATCCGACAGGGTGGTGCCGTCGATCGAAGCAATGATCAGCGCCTTCGGGCCTTTGGTGATTTCGTTTTCCAGCTGGCTGAGCTGGTTGGGGATGTCGTCCTGCGCGTATTGCAGGTCGACGGTGTAGCCGAGAGCCTCGAGCTGGGACTTGACGGCGTCGCCGTCATTGATCCAGCGCTGCGAGGTCTTGGTCGGCATCAGCACGCCGACAAGACCCTTGTCGGCTGCGTGCGCCGAGTAGGTCATGGCAGCGATGCCAAGGGCCGCGACGGCGGCCAGTGTCTTGATGATTTTCACTTTAACTCTCCCTGTTTGATGGACGCGGCACCCCGGGGGTCGCGGGCCGCGCAATCGTGCAGAAGCGCCAAGGGCACTGCTGCCGTCATATCGATCTCCGGTATCCTCCCATGGCCCCGAGACGCTGATTCAATCGATACGATTTTCTCGTCAGCGACCGTCACGTCTTGGAACGCGCGGAGGGTGTGGGTCTTTGCCATAACTGTCAAATGCGATCTTTGATGGTTGCTATATCATGGTTGGTATATGTATTGGGACGTGACGGGCTGACTCCAATGTCGGCCGTACACGAGCAGAAGGCAGGGAAAAGCGATGGCGCGGCCCGGGAATCCGACAACAGCTTCAAATGGTTACAGAGAAGCACCGGGCGATGGCGAAACCCTGCTGCGCAGCGGTCTCAGTCTGCGTCACATGCGCATGATCGTCGCGCTAGACGACCACAGCCGGGTCAGCGCGGCAGCCCAGGTTCTGAACATTTCGCAGCCGGCCGCCTCGCGCATGATCGCGGAGATGGAGGCGGTGCTGGAGGTCAAGCTGTGCGAGAGGCTGCCGCGCGGTATCACCTTGACGCCATACGGCAAGGCTTTGGCCAGGCGGGCGCGCTCGATCCTGCTGGAGATGCGCGAGGTGGACCGCGAGATTTCCGAACTCAAGGCGGGCAAGGGCGGTTCGGTTTTCCTGGGTGCCGTGACCGCGCCGGCAATCGAACTGGCGGTGCCGGCGATTCGTGAAATCCGCCGCATCTATCCGCGCATCGAGATCACCATGCAGGTCGAGACCTCCAATGTGCTGGCACGCGAGCTGATCGCCACGCGCCATGACTTCATCATCGCGCGCATCCCGGACGATCTCAATCCGCGGCTGTTCGAGTCGCGCGTCATCGGGGTGGAGAAGGCCTGCCTGATCGTGCGCCGGGGCCATCCGCTCACCAAGGGCGAGGCGGTGCGGCTGGAAGAGACCGCCGCCTATGACTGGGTCTTCCAGTCTGGCGGCTCGCCCTTGCGCCAGGCCATGGAGAGCAACTTCCTCAACCGCAACATCGCTTTGCCGGACCGTATCCTGAACACCAGTTCGCTGCTCCTGACCCTGGTCATGGTCGCGCAATCCGATGCCATCGCACCGGTCTCTGTCCAGGTGGCGAAATTCATCCAGAACCCTGACGGGCTGGCCGGCGCCATCGACGTCGTCCAGACCGAATTCGACATCGAGGTCAGGCCCTACAGCCTGATCACGGTCAGGAATCGCGCACTGTCGCCGGCTGCCAAGATGCTGCACGACTTCATTCTGAGGGAAGTGGGATGATGGCTCGCTCGGGTAAGGTTGTCCGGCGAAAGCACCGCCAGGCCGAGGCTGGCGAAAGCGAGCTGGGAACATTGTTTCCCGCCGATGCGTTCATGATCTTGCAAGGGACGATTTCTTCTGGAGGCTGAACATGCGCAGCTTCGAAATCATCGATCTGCTTTGCGTGATCGAGGCCTGCAAGCACGATCGATCGGTCGGGAATTTCGTTTCCATGGCTGAAGGCGTTGAAGAATTGCGGGTGTTGACCGGCGATTTCGTTTCATCGGATGACGTGGCAGCAAACGCCCTCGCAACGGTGGCGCTTGCGCGAGGCTGCTCGGTTGTGTTCGACGAACAGGCAGGCGCTGAAATGGTTCTGACGCCTTAGACTGGAGCGGGTAGAGGGAATCGAACCCTCGCGTTCAGCTTGGGAAGCTGACAAGCTACCATTACATCATACCCGCGTGCGCCCTCGTTACCATGAGGGTTAGCCTTCGGGCAATCGCAAAGCGGTCTGTTCTCACGACGGTCGTGCTGCGGATCACGGCGCGCCCGCGGCCGTGATTTGCCGTTTTGCCTCCGCGACCTCATTGCTGGTGGCGAAGCTTGGCCAGTATTTCGAGATGGCCAGCGTCGCGCCGGCGGAAGAGAAGTGGCCATAGTCGAAGTAGAGAAATTCATTGGTCGTGGCATCGGCGTATGAACAACCGGCCGAGTCGCACAGATACGTCAGCGGATCTATGAAATCGGCCCCTTTGGTGAACGGCAGAACCCGGGCGTTGATGTCCGGATCCATAGCCATCGGCCAGGATGTGGTTCCGGCATGCTCCCGTCTCACCAAGAAAGCGATCTTCTGGACGTCGGCGATGAATTCCGGAGACTGGCCGACGGTATAGACCTTGACCCCCATCTCGCGAAGCCGATCGATCGTCTTCTGCAGGCCGTCGAAACCCCTGGCCTGGTAGTCGGTCCATCGGCCGCTCAGGATCACCGCCTGGATGTTGGCGTCGCGAATGATCGACAAGGCCCGTTCGTTGAAGCGGGTGCAGGCAGGCCGAGCATAGGAAAAATAGGTCAGGTCGGGCGGACAGCCGGCATAGGTGTATTGGATGACATTGGCCTGGATTTTCTGGGCGTTGGGCTCAAGTCCCGGAACATAGTGGGCAGCGAAAGAATCGCCCCACAGCAGCACATTGGTGGCAAAGCCCGTTGTCCGGGTGCAGTCGGCAAGGTTCCAGTCTTCGATGCGGGTCCCGTTTTCGTTGAAACAGATGCCGTTGCGCCAGTCGCCGACCCGGATACGTTCTGTCGAGAAATCCGGAAAACGTTGCGGGAAACCGTTGCCCAGTGCGCCGGCCAAACCACCGGCGCACAGCAGCACGATTGCCGTCGCCGAAAAGGCGAAGATGGGCAGCGGGGCGGTATAGGCTCGTTTGTGGCGGAAGGGTTGCTCGACGTATTTCCAGGAGAATGCCGCCAAGGCGAAACTGGCAACCGTCATCGCGATAATCGTTGGCACACCGACAGTCTTCAAGGAGAGATAATGGACGAAGGAGTTGATTGGCCAGTGGACGAGGTAAAGCGAATAGGAAATGAGGCCGACCCAGACCAGCGGCGCCAACCGAAGCACGCGAGTGGCGACAGGTGCCGGCCTGTCGGCGCTATCCTGGCCAGCATAGATCAGCAGAGCTGTTCCGATGCAGGGGAATAGGGCATTGTAGCCGGGAAACGGATCGCTGTCCGAAATCATCACAAAGCCAAATGCAATCAGGGCAAAGCCGGCGAGGCCGATCAGGTCCATCGCCAGCCGACTGGCTAGGACCGGAGGCTTCCGCAACATCAGCATGGCGCCCAGCGCCAGCTCCCATATGCGCGTCGGCAAGAGATAGAACCCTGCCGTCGGTGCCAGCGAGGTTGCTATGACTGCCAGGGCAAAGCTGCCGATGGCCATCGGCAGAAGTACCGTCAGCCAGCGCTTCGAGACGAATCGGTAGATCAGATAAAGGAGGATCGGCGCGAAGATATAATACTGCTCTTCCACCGAAAGCGACCATGTGTGCAGGAGCGGCCGCAGTTCGGCGTCGATGGAGAAATAGTTCGTCGTTTTCCAGAAATAGATGTTCGACCAGAAGGTCGAGGCGGCGATCACGCTAAGGCTGAATTCGTGGAGATCCGAAGGCAGAAGGATGAACCAGGCGGCAATGCTCGCGAGCAGGATGACGAAGGTCAGCGCCGGCAGGATGCGCCGTGCGCGGCGCCAGTAGAAGCGGCCGATCGAGAATTGGCCCCGCTCAAGATCATCGAGCAGGCTGCCGCTGATCAGATAGCCCGATATGACGAAGAAGATGTCGACACCGGTGAAGCCGCCGGGAATGGCAGACACGCCGAAATGGAAGAGCACGACAGGCAGCACCGCAACGGCCCGCAGGCCGTCGATGTCGCGCCGGTAGTTCATCCGGCCGGCCCGCGCGCGACCACCAGGATCCGTGCGGCCGCACCCGACACGCTCATGCGGCGATGTCGTCGATCGTGCTGAAAATCCCGGCTCGTCGATCTCACAGGCTTACCCTCAGGCAGCAATTTTGCTGCGCTGCAACATGGGTGTCAAGGCATATATTGCTGTCGCGAAATTAGCCAGGAACGCACCGGGATCAGGCGCCGGGCAGATAGATTACCGCGTAGTCGTCCGAATAGGCCCGTTTCCAGCCCAACTGGTCGAAGAAGGGAATGCGGCTGTCGTCGGCCGATAGCAGCGCCCAATCTATTGCGTATTTCTTCAGGCGGGCTTCGAGGAGCGGCTTGCCGTCGCCGCGTCCGGTGTCGTTATCGCTCTTTGTGAAACCGCCGAGGAACAGCTGGTCCGTCCGTCCGTCGATATAGGTCTTGAACCCGTGGAAAATCAGCGTGCCGCCGAAATTGTAGGAATTCAGCACGTTGCCGGATAGATGATGGCTTTGCGCGAATGCCAGCGCCCCGCTGGCCGATGTCTTCGGACTTGGCGCTACCTGATAGACGCTGCCGAGCACAGCGACCCCGCCAATCAGCAGAACGGCTGCCGTGCCGCAGATGGCGTAGAACCGCCTGGCTAAGAATCTCTCCAGCCCGTCGCGCTTTTCGGCCAGCCACGCGGTGGCTGAAAGCGAGGGATATTGCTGTGCGACCTCGGCCGCCATCACCAGCGGAATCAGCAGGAAGAACAGGTACATGAAGCGCACATGGGCGAGATAGACATGCAAGGTGAAGACGACGAACAACGCCTTGGCCCAGCCAATTCGCAATCGGGACACCAATAGCCCGAAAAGCGCCAGCAGCATCACCGCTTCCTGGACGGGACTGTCCGGCGGATTGAACGGTTTCCATTCCATGATCAGCGACACTGCCTCGTTGCCGTAAGCCACGGCGAGCGTCGCCAGGATGGCCTGGACGCCGTACGGGTGGATCAGGCTGACCAGCGGGCAAAGCAGGCCGAACGCGATCCACTTCGCCAGCAGGGGCGGTTTTGACAGGCCCGTGCGCGCCAGCAGATCGAGACCGGCGAAAGCCGCGATGACGAAGCTCAAGGTGAAGGTGGCGTGCAGGTTCGCCCATAATACGACCAGCACAAGCAGCCACCAGGGCGGCGCCCGTTCTTCCCTTGCCGCACCGAACAGCACCGCCGTCCAGATGACGATGATCGGGAAGGTGAAGACATGCGGACGCGCCGTGAAGATCGGGTTGATCAGGAACACCGCCGCGAAGGCCAGTGTAATCGCCAGGATCGGTTTCAGCCATGCGCTGAGAAACCACCCTATGAGGAAAACCGTCAGGGAGATCGAGGCGATGATCGCGGTGACGACCCCGTTCCAGCCGCCCGCCCGGTAGGCAAGAGCCAGCAGGACCTGCCCCAGCCATTCCTTGGCAATCCAGGGCTGGCCGGCAAACGTGTAGGAGTAAGGATCGACCGTCGGAAATGTCCGGTTTGTCAGGAAATCGAGACCGACTTTCACTTGCCACCAGCTGTCGGGATCCTGCAGGGTGGCGCTTGCCTGGGCAGCCAACGCACCCGCCATCGCCAAGGCCGCGAGCAGGCAGAAGATCAGCCTGTTCCGCTCGTTGTATGTCGCGGCCGCCACACTGGCCTGAGCGTCGTTCATGATGCGCCGCCTCTGATCGGTTCCGGTGACAGTTGGGTTCAAGGTGTTGGACTGGCGGGCTGCCGCCGAGGCTTGTCGGCCACCCGAACTGTGCGGTCGGTGCTGTCGTCCCCACGTCCCACAAACACGAAGCGGGCCGAGCCAAGATAGAAAACCACCGAATAGACGCAGATTCCCGCGAGGTGGACCAGCGGGTTTTCGACGATGCCTGCCGAACGGGCGGCGATCACGACGGCCAGATTGATGCTGTAGGCGACCAGAAAGACACCCCCGTAGCGCAGCGCGGTTCCGGGCTGGAAGCCATCGGCTCTGCTGAAGGTCCATTGGCGGTTGAGGAAGAAGCCGAGGACAAGGCCGGCGGCATAACCCGTGGCGTTGGCAAGGATGTCGCCCAGACCAAGCGCAAGCCCGGCCAGGATGACCGCGTATCCCAGCGCCGTGTTCAACAGACCGACGGCGCCAAATCGCAGCATCCTCGGGAAGTCAAACGGCAGGCTTGACCACATGCGCAAAATATTGGGCTCCGACAGGTACCTTGGTGAGGAAGCGCTCGAACGGCCTCAGTCTCGCAAGCATCCGAGGAAAGAAAATCCGGTAGACGATCCTCGTATCGGCAAGGCCCGCCTCGGCCATGCGCCTGCGCATCTCGTGCGAATTTATCAAAACCGCGTTTTCGTCGAAGGCACAGTTTCTCACCGCGTGCGTGGTCAGCGGGTTCCAGGGATTGTGTTCGAAGACGAAGAAGCTGCCGCCATCGGCCAGCACCCTGCCGATCTCGGCGAACAGTCCGATCTGCAGGTCCTCGGGAATATGGTGGAAGACGCAGGCCGCGAAGGCCAGGTCGAAGCTGCCGTCGGCAAAAGGAATTGTCTTGCCGTCGAAATGCGTGAAGGCGGCCTGGCCGGGAAAGCGCTTGCTGGCGATGTCGAGCGATTCCCGCGAAGGATCGAGCAAGGTGATCTCCGCGTCGGGAAACGCGTTGCGCATATGGCCGAGCGAATTGCCGACGCCGGCGCCGAAATCCAGTATTCGTCGCGGTTTGACACCGGCCCGCCGCAGCGTCGCGGCGACGTCGTCGATCTTGTACCTGGCGAAGAAATCCGGGTTTTCGCCGCTCAGCCTTATGCTTGCGGCATGCTGCTCCTGATATTCCCGCGCAAACTGGTCGAACTCCGCCTCAAGCACGTGCGGCCCTCTTTGCCATCTCCTGCAGGCGATGGACCGGCAATTCGCCGTCCTCCACTGCCTGGCTGCGCGAAACGATCTCGTTGACGAAGTAGAGCGGCCGCCGCTTTGTCTCCATGTACATGCGCCCGAGATACTCGCCGAAGATTCCGAGCACCATAAGCTGGACGCTGCCGAGGATCAGCACGATCGCGGCAAGGCTGGTCCAGCCGGGCAAGACGTTTCCGACCGACCATTCGAGCAGCGTGTAGCCGAGCACGACCAGCCCCAGAAGCCCGAACACCATTCCGAGCAGCGAGGCGAACCGCAAGGGCACGATGGAGAAGCTGGTCATCGCGTCGACCGCCAGAAGGAGCATTTTCTTCAGCGGATAATGGGTTGTTCCGGCAAAGCGGCGGTGCCGCTCATAGGGAAAGGCCACCTGTTTCAGCCCGATCCAGCTCACCATGCCGCGAATGAACCTGTAACGCTCTGGCATCGCGTTCAGATGGTCGAGCGCGCGACGGTTCATCAGCCGGAAATCTCCGGTATTGGGGGCTATGTCGACGTCGACCATCCGGCGCAGCAAGCGATAGAACATGGACGCGGAGGCGAGCTTGAACCAGCTTTCGCCATCGCGCGTCAGCCTCTGGCCGTAGACCACATCGAAGCCTTCGTTCATCTTCGTCATCATCGCGCCGAGCAGTTCAGGCGGATCCTGCAGGTCGGCATCGAGAATGAGAATGCGCTGGCCGCGACAGAATTCGAGCCCGGCGCTCAACGCGATCTGATGGCCGTAATTGCGGGCAAGGTCGATGGCGACGACATGGTCGTCCTTTTCAGCCAGCTGGAGAATGGCTTCGCGCGTACCGTCGGTCGCGCCATCGATGACAAGGACGATCTCGTAGGAAGGGCCTTGTTCAAGGCATGCGGCCGTTACC
>NZ_RZOL01000195.1:0-11291 GCF_004022985.1 Mesorhizobium sp. M7A.F.Ca.ET.027.02.1.1
CGGGGCGCCATCGTCTGCATTTCACCGTGGAACTTCCCGCTCGCCATCTTCACCGGCCAGATCGCGGCAGCACTTGTCACCGGCAATTCGGTTATCGCCAAGCCGGCCGAGCAGACGCCGCTGATCGCTTTCCGTGCTGTCGAACTGCTGCGCGAGGCTGGTGTGCCGGAAGACGTCATCCAGCTTCTGCCCGGCGACGGCCCGTCGGTCGGTGGCCCGCTGACCGCTGACCCGCGCATTGCCGGCGTATGCTTCACCGGCTCGACCGAGGTTGCCAAGCTGATCGAGAAGCAATTGGCCGAGACGGCCGCGCCCGACGCCATGCTGATCGCCGAGACCGGCGGCCTTAATGCCATGATCGTCGATTCCACCGCGCTGCCCGAACAGGCGGTGCGCGACATCCTCGCCTCGGCCTTCCAGAGTGCCGGCCAGCGCTGCTCGGCGCTGCGCGTGCTCTATGTGCAGAAGGATGTCGAGAAGAAGATGCTGGAGATGCTGAAGGGCGCCATGGAGGCGCTCAATGTCGGCGATCCCTGGCGGATTTCGACCGATGTCGGCCCGGTCATCGACGACGAGGCACAGAACTCGATCCGCGAGTACTGCACGAAAATGGGCCTGCAGGGCCGGCTGATCGCCAAGCTCGAAGCGCCGAAGGAAGGGCGCTTCGTCGCGCCCCACGTCTTCCGCGTCAAGGGTATCGAGGATATGGAGCGCGAGGTGTTCGGGCCGGTGCTGCATGTCGCCACCTTCGACGCCGACGAGATCGACGCGGTCATCGCTGCCATCAACCGCAAGGGCTATGGCCTGACCTTCGGCCTGCACACCCGGATCGAGGGCCGCGTGCAGCATTTCGTCGACGGCATCCATGCCGGCAACATCTATGTCAACCGCAACCAGATCGGCGCCGTCGTCGGTTCGCAGCCGTTTGGCGGCGAGGGGCTTTCAGGCACCGGTCCGAAGGCCGGCGGCCCGCACTACCTCCGCCGCTTCCGCAAGGGGCCGGAGGCTGGCACCCATGTGCAGGATGGCCACAAGGTCACGGCGACCGAACTTGCCGACAATCTGCCCGATCCCGCACTTGGCGGCTGGTCGACGCGGCCCGACCGGATCGCCATTCTGAGGAAGCATCTGCGCGGCAAGGGTGCTGCGGCCATTGGTGCGGCCGCCGGCATCGATTTCGGCCAGGTCGACCTGCCTGGGCCGACCGGCGAGGCCAACACGCTGTCGCTGTCGCCACGCGGACGGGTGCTGTGCCTTGGTCCTGACGGCGATACGCTGCTGGCGCAGACGATCCAGGCGCTCGCCGCCGGCAATGCGGTGCTGGCGGTGGCGCCCGGCGCACCGGCAGCCCTTTCCGCGTTGACCGGCAAGGGCCTGCCGCTGGCCGCCATCGACGGCCGGCCGGATCCGGTCGAGGCGCGCGCGCTACGCGTCGACGTCGTCGCTTTTTCAGGCACGTCCGAGGCCGCGCGCATCGTGCGCAAGGTCATCGCCGACCGCTCCGGCCCAATCGTGCCGCTGGTCACCGAGGTGCTCAACCCGGCGGCTTATGCGCATGAGCGCGCGGTCTGCGTCGACACCACCGCTGCTGGCGGCAATGCGAGCTTGCTGGCCGGGGCCTGACCCCGGTCAACTTTTGTTTTTATGCATGTCGTTGTCCCAAAAATCGGGACCACTTTTGGACGACATGCATTACGCGCCTTCGACGACCGAAAAACCCTCGAACTGGGGGTGGCCGAGATAGTGGACCTTTGTCGTGCCGACATTCCTGTGGGCGGCGCGGAAATTCTCGGACTTGGTCCAGGCGATAAAATCGTCGTGGCTGGCCCACACCGTGTGCGACGCGAAAAGCGTGTAGCCTTCGGTCTCGTTGACCGGGCCACGCAGCAGATGGAATTCCCTAAACCCCTTCATCTCAGCAAGGCTGGAGTCGCGGTTCTTCCAGACGGCTTCGAAATCGTTCTCCGAGCCGGTCTGCACCTTGAAGCGGTTCATTGCGATGTACATGGCGGTTCCTTTCGTACGGATGTTGATGATTGGCGGCTGCAGCGTTTGTTCTGCGCACATTCAAAATGGGCCGATTTCGGTCTCGAACTCCAAATTTGCGCTTGCTGCCTGTGGTGGAATCGGAGGGAAGGGGGCTGCCTTGCGGACAATGCCAAGCGCTGCCTGATCAAAAGCCGCCGATCCTGAGGTTTCCAGAATGCGCAACTCGTTTATGTTGCCCTTCCTGCCTATGACGAATGTGACAACCGCATTGTTGCGTGCCGCCAGCTGTAGGGAAGGCGGGAGGGTGCGATTGACGCTGCCGAGCTTTCTAAAAACATCGCCGCGGTAGTTGTCTTCCGCGGCCGTGCCTGCCTCCTTTTGCCTTTTGCCCTTGCTGGCTGCTTGCGCCGACCGGTCCTCGCCATCCGCCGCGCCGCGCTTCTCATCCGCCATCTCTGAAGGGGCAGCTGCCGGAGTTGGCCTGGCTCTAGGGATCGGAGGCCGCTCCGGAACGGCGACAGGCGCTTCCGTGCTCTCGGCCTGAACGGTTGGCTCCGCTGGTGTTTCGGCCTTCCTAGCCACGGTCTGATCATCGGAGCGCGGGGCGCCGGCCACCAATATTTCGGGGGTCACCGGCGGCTGTTTGACGGGATTCGGAACCGGCCTGAGGAGCGGCTTTGCTGCTTCCGTGACAGGTTGGGAGGCCTCCGTTGGCGGCATTGGCTTGGGCGGCGTTGCTGGCTGTGGTCTGGCCGGCTGCGGGTTCGGCACCAGTGCAACGTTTATTGCCGGCGCTTCCTTGTCCAGCGCGCTGCCGGCCACATTGGTGCCCGACTGTTCACTACCTTCCGGCTGCTCGGCGTCCTGGAAACTGGAAATCCCCGTAGGGGAGATCAGAAAGGCCGCCGCCACCGCGACATGGAGCAGGCAGGAGACGACGATCGCCGCCGTCCATTTGCGGCTCCAGGCCGATGGCCGCGGCAGCGCGAGCGGCTCGCTTGGCTCTATGGTCAGCTCGGCGCCGGCCTCGGGGAGGGGATTGATGTCCTGCATGTCTCGCCGCGAGACCTGCAGCGACAAGAGCAGAGTTGTCAAATCAAGATCGTTCGCCGGCAGTCTGCTATCGCCGGCCAGAGGCTGCACTACGGTGTTTCGCGGGAATGCATGATGCAGCCCCACCTCAGACTCCGAAAGCGATCCCGGTCTTGGTGTCCGTCTTCAGCTTTCGCATGCAGGCGTTCGGTTCGACGCCGGTACCGGTGCATTCGGTCGCGCTGTTGATCAGCACGCGGCTGACTTTCGAGCACTCGGTGCCGGCCAGATCGAAACGCGTCACCTTGGTCTTGCCTGCCGGCAATTCCTTGAAGTCGAGCACGGTCAGCCGGTCGACGACGCCGGACTCGTTGAACAGGGCGATCTCGAACGCCGCCTTGGACAGGTCGGCGCCGAGATTGTTGTTGACCACGAACGTCAGGCGGCAACCCTTGTCGGAAGGTTGCGCACCGTTGAGTTCAAGGGTCAGCGCAGGGACCGGCGCGGACTCTTGTGCCCACGCCGGAACCATCGCAAGCGACATCGCCAGCATCGAGGTCAGCAGACGAAGGGATGTCATCAAGCTCGTCATGGTCATCAGCCTCCAAATCGCATCGTCGCCGCCAGCTTCAGGGTGACGCCGGGCTCGTAGGCTGCGAAAACCGGCTGCGGCGGCTGGCCGGCCGTGGTCAGGTTGAGCGGGTTGGCGTATTTTACATCGAACAGATTGTCGGCGCGGAAATCAATCTTCAAATTGTCCGTCGCCTGGTAACTGGCAAAAGCATTGACCAGCGTGTAGTCCTCGGCGATCGGATTGCCCTTGGGCTTGCCATTGTATTGCACTTCGCCGCCCACGGTCAGCTTGTCCTCGAGGAAGCGCAAGCCGAGCTGCGCGATGACCTGGGATGAGGGGATGGTCAGCAGGTCGGCCCGAACGTCCTTGTAGGAAATGGTATGACCATTGGTGATTGAGGCCGAGAGCCCGGCATAGCCCCATCCGGCATCATAGACGCCCTCAAGTTCGAAGCCGTCGATCTTGGCCTTGGCAAAATTCTGGTACTGGAAGCATATCGGGATACCGGGTCCGCTCGGGCAGCCGGCTGTCGGGTCAAACCGCGACAGGGTAACGCCATCGATGTAGTCTTCGACATCGTTGTTGAAATAGGCTGCCTTGATGCGCAGCGCATCGCCGACTTCGAGGATGTCATCCTGCTTGTAGTTGACGCCGAATTCGACGGTCTTTCCGGTTTCCGGCCGCAGATTGGGATTGGGCAGGAACGGGAAGGTGACACCTGCCGGATGGCGACCGCTGATCAGTGTTTCCGACAGGGAGGGTGACCGGTATCCTTCCGCATAGGTGCCGTAGAATTGCAGGCCGGCAAGGCTGGCGCTGTCAAAAGGCGAGACGCCGACGGTGATGCGTGGCGACAACCGGTCCCCCGACGTTTCGTGTGTGTCATCCTTGAGGCTGTAATTGTCGTAACGCAGCCCGGCGATGACTTCGAGCCACTCCCAGGTGAGCTTGTCCTGGACATAGGCGCCGGAGACGTTCCGCTTGCCGGAAGGCGTATAGAAGCTGTCGCCACCGGCCGTGCCGCCGGTCTCGACTTTATCGCCGGCCCAGTCGCCGCCATAGGTCAGTTCGTGCGCGATTCCCGCAGTCTCGAATCTGGACGTGTTCCAAATGTCGATGCTGGTCGTGCCGATGTCGAATGTCGATGTCGAGCCAGCCGGCAAAACAACTGGAAGGCCGGTGCTCGGGTCAAACCGGTTGAGAGGCACGAGGCTGGTCAGATCGAGATTGGTCTTGTTGTAGGAGGTGTTGATATGGAGATCGAGCCAGCTCTTGTCCTCATCCGTAATGTTGTAGCGGGCGGTGAAGGTGTTCGACTTCAGGTCGACGTCATTGACCGGCACGCCGCCGCTGATCTCGTTCCAGCCGTCGCTTGAGCCGACCCAGCCGAGCTTCAGCTCACTGTTGTCGGTCGGCCGGATGGTGGTCTTGAGCAGGTCGCTAAGCACATCGAAGCCGGTGCCCTTGACGGTGTCGCCACCGCCATCCTTGTAGTCGTCATAGTTGCGGTAGACGATGTTGCCGAGCACATCCCAGTTCTCGTTGAGGCGGTAGGCACCGGATGCGCTTGTTGTCCAGCCCTTGCCGTTGCTCTCATAGCGTCCCGTGACGGAGCCGGCCCATGTTTCTTCCGGCTTAAGGAAATCCCCGGCGTCCTTGGTGTCGAAGAAGACGACGCCGCCGATGGCGCCTGAGCCATAGGTGTTGGCGACAGGACCACGGATAACATCCACGGATTTGACGAGTTCGGGGTCGATGTAGAAGGTCGACTGCGTGCCGTGGTCGGAACGCTGGAAGTTCTGACGGGCGCCGTCGACGATGACCGCGACGCGACCAAAATCCTGCAAGCCTCGGATGTTGATACTGGTGCTGACGCGTCTGGCGTCGGCCTGCGCCGCGACGCCGGGCACGCCAAGCAGCATCTCATTCGGCGTCGTCGCCATGCGGCGGTCGAGCTGTTCCTGGCCGACATGGCTGGTCGATGCCAGCGATTCGATCGCCGTCTCGCCGGTGCGGCTGATGACGAGGATCTTGTCGAGCAGCGTTGCTCCCGCTGGTGCGGCGTTTTCTTCTTCAGCCTTCTTCGTTTGCTCTGTCGGCTGCGCCGCTTGCTGGGCGTTAGCCAATTGCGCCGACAAGGCGATAGCCGCCACGCTTGCCAACAATGCCGCCGCGCCGTTCGCCGCCGACCGGCCACGCCATTCCCAAGTCACCAACCCCATGCCCCAACTCCAAAGTCCAGGTTTCATGCTGGCTGGCCCGGGGCTGGCTGGCATTTTTGATCGTCTCCGGCGTCTTAAATGTTGACTCATTTAATCCGGTATTGCACTGACTAGTAAACATGATTATTCAAGTCAAGAAATGAATCGGATTACGCAACGCCTAGCCAGACGCCCGGCACAGGAAAGGGATCGACAGAGATGAACACCCACAATCCCAACGATTTTCGCTATCGCGTCCGCCGTTCCGACGATGCCTCGGCCCCCACCCGTTTCGACCGGGTTCCGCTGGCGGTGCGAACCCTGTCCAGCAACACCCTGTTCCAGGGCGAGCACGAGATCGGCATTGAGCATCACGGTGCGCTCTACCGGCTGAAGATCACCCGTCAGGGCAAGCTCATCCTCAACAAGTAGGGCTAGAGCGGTTCACCGTTTCACGGAAACGCCGAACCGCTCTAGCTCTTTGTTTTAACGCAATTCCGGACGGAAAACCGTTTCACACTTTTCCCGGAATTGCTCTAGGCAGCAGGGACGAAACATGGATCAGCGCGTAAAACCCGCCCCGCATGAAATCCGGCGGGCACGGACAGACAATCCGAAGACGCGCGAGCGTGATCTGGCTGCCCAGCTCGGCATTTCGGAAGCCGAACTGGTCGCCGCGCATTGCGGCGACGGCGTCGTGCGCATCGAGCCGCGCGTCAACGATCTTCTGGCCGGCCTCGAGGCCGTCGGCGAGGTCATGGCGCTGACCCGCAATGAGAGCGCGGTGCACGAAAAGATCGGCGTCTATGACAAGGTCGTCACCGGCAACCACAATGCCATGGTGCTTGGCGAAAACATCGACCTGCGCATCTTCCCGAAGGTCTGGGCACACGGCTTTGCCGTCGAGAAGCGAGACGGCGACGAAATCCGCCGCAGCCTGCAGTTTTTCGATGCGGCGGGCGAGGCCGTGCACAAGGTGCATTTGCGTCCGGCCTCCAGCCTCTATGCCTATCAGAAGCTGGTTGCCGCGCTCGAATCGTCCAATCAGGAGCCGACCGTCGACATTTCGGGACCACTCCCCGATGACGAGAGCCATGGCGACGAAGCGGCCGCCAATCTCGACGATCTGCGCGACCGCTGGAGCCGGCTGACCGATGTGCACCAGTTCTTCGGCATGCTGAAGACGCTGAAGCTCAGCCGCCGGCAGGCGGTGCGCCTGGTCGGGCAAGACTATGCCTGGCAGCTCGACAATGATGCCGTCCGTGCCATGTTTCATCACGCTGCGGAGGGCGAGATGCCGATCATGTGCTTTGTGGGAAACCGCGGCTGCATCCAGATCCATTCCGGTCCGATCAAGTCGATCAAGCCGATGGGGCCATGGATCAACGTGCTGGACGAAACCTTCCACCTGCATTTGCGGACCGACCACATCCAGGAGGTCTGGGCGGTGCGCAAGCCGACCAAGGACGGTCATGTCACCTCGCTTGAGGTCTATGATTCCGACGGCAAGATGTTCATCCAGTTCTTCGGCAAGCGTCATGAAGGCGAAAGCGAGCGGGACGACTGGCGCTTCCTGGCGGAAAACCTGCCGCGCATCCCAAGCGCGACCGCAGCCTGAGGAAAATGCGATGCGTTTTTTCCCAAGATTGTCGACCGTGCGCGGATCTATTTTCCGGCCGGTGATCGGTATCTCCATGGCTGTTATCGCACTGCAATCCGCCAGCGCCATGGAAGGCACGGCCGTGTTTGCCGATCCTTCGAAAATCGTGGCCGTTGGCGGCTCGATCACCGAGATCGTCTATGCGCTCGGCGAGGAAAAGCATCTGGTGGCTCGCGATTCCACCAGCCGGTACCCAAAGGCGGCGCTTGAGCTGCCCGATGTCGGCTATATGCGTGCGCTGTCACCGGAAGGCGTGCTCTCGGTCAACCCGACCGGCATCCTGGCGTTGCATGGCAGCGGTCCCAAGGAAGCCGTCGACGTCTTGAAGAAGACGAGCGTGCCGTTCATCGAAGTGCCCGAGCACTATAGCCACGAAGGCATCCTCGAAAAGGTCCGTATCGTCGGCAAGGCGCTCGGCGTCGACGCCAAGGCCGAGGTGCTCGCCGGGGAGCTCGATGCCAAGCTCACGGCAGCCGAGAAGCCGACGACGTCGATCAAGGAACGCAAGCGCATCCTGTTCGTGCTGTCGATACAGGGCGGCAAGATCCTGGCGGCCGGCAGCGAGACCGCGGCCGACGGTATGGTCAAGCTGGCTGGCGGCGTCAACGCGGTCGAGGGCTTTTCCGGCTACAAGCAAATGTCCGACGAGGCGATCATAACCGCCAGACCGGACGTGATCCTGATGATGAGCAATGCCGGGCCTCCGGTCTCGGACGACGAACTGTTCGGCAATCCGTCGATCGCCTCGACGCCGGCCGGAAAGGCGCGCAAGCTGATCCGCATCGACGGTGCCTATCTGCTCGGCTTCGGGCCACGCACGGCCGATGCCATCCACGACCTCGCTGTCTCGCTTTATGGCGGGCAGGTCACGGACTGAACGGGCGGATCATGGTCGATCAATCGATCGCCGGCCCGGTGATGGCAAGCGTATCCGAAGGCGACAGGTCGGGCCGCGCCCGCATCGTCATCCTTCTGCTGTGCCTGGGGCTGGCGGCTGCCGTTTTTCTGTCGCTGACATCGGGGGCTTCGGACGCTTCGGCCGTCAACGTCATCGGGGGCTGGCTGTTCGGCACAGTGCCTGATGACGCCGCGGTGAGCGCCCGCGACAGCCTGATCGTCTATGACATCCGCCTGCCGCGCATCATCCTCGGCATGCTGGTCGGTGCGGCGCTCGCGGTCTCCGGCGCGGTCATGCAGGGACTGTTCCGCAATCCGCTGGCCGACCCCGGCCTGATCGGCGTCTCGGCCGGCTCCAGCCTCGGCGCGGTTGCCGTCATCGTGCTCGGCGCCACGATATTGGCTCCGGTGACCGCCTTGCTCGGCACGCTTGCACTGCCGCTGGCGGCCTTCTGTGGCGGGCTCGCCACCACGCTGGTGCTTTACCAGGTCGCGACGCGGCGGGGGCAAACCTCGGTTGCCACAATGCTGCTTGCCGGCATCGCGCTGGCGGCGCTCGCCATGGCGCTGACCGGCATTCTTATCTTTATGGCCGACGATCGCCAGTTGCGCGACCTGACCTTCTGGCAACTCGGATCGCTCGGCGGCGCAACCTGGGCGAAGATCGCGTCGGTAGGGCCGATCATCGTGCTGGCGCTGGCGGCGATGCCGTTCCTGGCACGCGGCCTCAACGCGCTGGCGCTTGGCGAGGCGACCGCCGGTCATCTCGGCATTCCGGTGCAGCGGCTGAAATACACGGCCATCGTCGGCGTCTCTGCCGCGGTCGGCGCATCCGTCGCCGTCAGCGGCGGCATCGGCTTCGTCGGCATCGTGGTACCGCATCTGCTGCGCCTGCTGATTGGTCCGGACAATCGCTATCTGCTGCCGGCGTCGGCGCTGCTCGGTGCCTCGCTGCTGCTTCTGGCCGATGCGGTCGCACGCACCATCGTTGCGCCGGCCGAACTGCCGATAGGCATCGTCACCGCGATAGCGGGCGCGCCGTTTTTCCTTTGGATCCTGCTGCGCAAGCGCGGCGTGGTTGATTTGTGAGGCTTGATGATCGAGGCCAAGGATGTTTCGGTTGATATCGCCGGCAAGCCTATCGTCAGCGGTATCGATTTCCACGCGCGGCCCGGCGAGATCGCCGCCATCGTCGGCCCCAATGGTTCGGGCAAGACGACCTTCCTCAAAGCGCTCTCCGGCGAACTCACCTATACCGGGCGCGTTGCCCTCAACGGCCGAGATCTCTCGACGATGAAGCCGGTCGAGGTGGCCGTCCATCGTGCCGTGCTGCCGCAGGCGACGACGCTGTCGTTCCCGTTCACCGTGCGGGAAGTGGTCAAGCTCGGCCTTGTCGGCGGCCGCTCAGGCGTCTTGCCGGGCGAGGATGCGCGGCTGCCGGAACGGGCGCTGGCGCGTGTCGATCTCGACGGCTTTGCCGGCCGTTTCTACCAGGAGCTTTCGGGCGGCGAGCAACAGCGCGTCCAACTCGCACGTGTGCTGTGCCAGGTCTGGGCACCGGTGCTCGACGGCAAGCCGCGTTTTCTGTTCCTCGACGAGCCGGTTTCCAGCCTCGACATCAAGCACCAGCTGATCATCATGAACATTGCCCGCGACTTCGCCAGAAGGGGCGGCGGCGTGGTCGCCATCCTGCACGACCTCAATCTGACCGCCATGTATGCCGACCGGATCTTCGTCATGCATCGCGGCAGGCTGGCCGCCACCGGGTCGCCGCGAGATGTGCTGAGCGATGACCTGATCGAAAAAGTGTTCGACTGCCGGCTCAGGGTCGGCGTGCTGCCGGCCGGCAATATGCCGTTCGTGCTGCCTCAGTCAGCGGCTTGATTGCAGATCTAGCCCGCGCCCCTGCTGGGTCAGGCAGCTGGTGCGCGGCGCTCCAGCATGTCGATTCCGAGCAGGTTGCGCACATTCGGACGTGCCGCCACGAGGTCGGCGATCGTATAGCGCTCCAGCACGGCGAAGAACGCGTTCAGCGCCTCGCGCAGCGCCGAGTTCAGCGCGCAGCTATCGACGAGCGGGCATTCGGCGGCATCGTTCTCGAAGCATTCGGCCATGGCGAAGCTCTCTTCCGTCACGCGCACGACATCGAACAGGCTGATGGCTCCGGCCGCCCGGCCAAGCTTGACGCCGCCATTCCTACCTCGCACGGTCTGGACGAGGCCGTGCTCGACCAGGGGCTGCAGGATCTTGAACAGGAAAAGCTCCGACACCGAATACGCGGCCGCGATCTCGGGGATACGGCTCAATCGGTCATCATTGGCCGCGCAATACATCAAGATGCGCATGGCATAGTTGGTCTGGCGCGTAAGCCGCATTTTGTCCTCACAAGGCACTGGTGCGGTGCAACCACGCCAGATCTGGAAATTTTGCTGATATGGCTTTGACCCGAATTTCCGGATTCGCCACATTGGCTCGGGCGGAATATGGCCTATACCTTGGAATAATTCCAGACTAGCTTCGTGCGATAGATGAATTTTCTCCTCAACTTTGTGTGCGCGGCCGGGGAAAGTTCCGGACGAAACCCGCTGTCGCGGGTATTTCGGCCATCGGAACACTAAATAGGCTGAGATCGACGAGGAGCGGCTCACCCATGTCACAATCGGCTTCGCCCCTGGCGCCGGTCCGTTTCGATGCCGAGGCGGATGCCAAGCTTTCCGCGTTGCGGCGGACAAAATTCCTTGCGGCGGCCGCACTGGCGCTTTGCGTGCTGGTGTTTGCGCTCGCCAAATCCTTCGAGCGCACCTATCCATGGCTCGGCTTCGTCGCCGCCTTTGCCGAGGCCGCGACCATCGGCGGTCTGGCCGACTGGTACGCGGTGGTGGCGCTGTTCAGGCGGCCGCTGGGGCTGCCGATCCCGCACACGGCCATCATCCCGGAG
>NZ_RZOL01000196.1:0-11200 GCF_004022985.1 Mesorhizobium sp. M7A.F.Ca.ET.027.02.1.1
CCTCGTCTTCGCCAATTTCGTCGACTTCGACACCGAATTCGGTCACCGCCGCGATGTCGCGGGCTATGCTGCCGCGCTCGAGGCCTTCGACCTGCGGCTGCCGGAGGCATTTGCGAGGCTGCGGCAGGGCGATCTTCTCATCCTGACGGCCGACCACGGCAACGACCCGACCTGGGGCGGGACCGATCACACGCGCGAGCGCATTCCGGTGATCGGCACTGGACCGGGTCTCAAGGGCGGCGACATCGGACTGAGAACGACATTCGCCGACATTGGCGAGACCGTGGCCGAGCATCTCGGGCTGGCGCCCGGACGCTACGGCACGTCTTTCTATACGGCGATCGGCGGTCATGCCTGAATTGCCGGAGGTCGAAACCGTCCGGCGCGGGCTGCAGCCGGTTCTGGAAGGCGCCACCATCGCCCGCGTCGAGGCGCGCCGACCGGATCTGCGCTTTCCATTTCCCGAGAAATTCGCGCAGCGGCTGACCGGCAAGACGATCACGGCACTCGGCCGCCGGGCCAAGTATCTGACGATGGACCTGGAAGGCGGCCCCATGCTGATCTGCCATCTCGGCATGTCGGGCTCATTCCGCATAGAGACGGCCGATGGCAGCGACATGCCCGGCATCTTCCGGCACGACCGCTCGAAGAGCTCCAATCACGACCACGTCGTCTTCCATATCGTGTCTCCGGCCGGTGCCCGGTCCCGCGTGATCTTCAATGATCCGCGCCGCTTCGGCTTCATGCTGTTTGCGGAAGGGCTGCCGGACGTTCATCCGATGCTGGCTGGACTTGGCGTCGAGCCAACCGGCAACACATTGGACGGTGCGCTGCTCGCCTCATTGATGAAGGGGCGGCGATCACCACTGAAGGCAGCGCTTCTCGACCAGAGGCTGATCGCCGGGCTCGGCAACATCTATGTGTCGGAGGCGTTGTGGCGTGCCGGCCTGTCGCCGCTGCGCGAGGCGGGCACGATCGCCAGGCCCGGAAAGAAAGCCCAGGCCCAAAGCGAACACCTCGCGCAAGCCATTCGTTCGGTGATATCGGATGCGATCGCAGCCGGCGGCTCCTCACTGCGGGACTATATGCAGACCGATGGGTCGCTGGGCTATTTCCAGCACGCCTTCGCCGTCTACGACCGCGAGGGGGAGGCCTGTTCCAAACCCGGCTGCGGCGGCCACATCGAACGTGTCGTGCAGAGCGGCCGATCGACCTTTTATTGCCGGACATGTCAGCGATGAGTCAGAGTAATTCCAGGAAAAGTGGGAACGGTTTCCCGTTCGGAATTGCGTCAAGACAGAGAGATGGAGCGGTTCTGCGTTTCCGTGAAACGATGAACCGCTCTAGGCGAGCGTGAGCAAGGAGAAGCAGCCATGGCCTATGAGACGATCATCACCGAGACGCACGGCAAGGTCGGGCTGATCACGCTGAACAGGCCGCAGGCGCTCAACGCGCTGAATTCGCAGATTCTGACCGAGGTGGTGGCGGCCGTGAACGGGTTCAGCGCCGATCCCGGTGTCGGCGCCATGGTCATCACCGGTTCCGAAAAGGCTTTCGCCGCCGGCGCCGATATCAAGGAGATGCAGTCCATCTCCTACGCGGACGCCTACGCCCAAGACTTCTTCGTCGGCTGGGAGGAACTGACGCGGGCGCGAAAGCCTATCATCGCGGCGGTGGCGGGCTATGCACTCGGCGGCGGCTGCGAGTTGGCGATGATGTGCGATTTCATTATCGCCGCCGACACGGCCAAATTCGGCCAGCCCGAGATCACCCTCGGCGTCATTCCAGGCATGGGCGGGTCACAAAGGCTGACCCGCTTCGTCGGCAAGTCGAAAGCGATGGACATGTGCCTGACCGGGCGGATGATGGATGCCGCCGAGGCCGAGCGTTCTGGCCTGGTGTCGCGGGTGGTGCCTGCCGGCGAGCTTGTCGAGGAGGCACTGAAGGCCGCAGCCAAGATCGCCGCTTTCTCGCTACCATCGGTGATGATGGCGAAGGAGGCTGTCAACCGCGCCTTCGAGACGACGCTTGCCGAGGGATTGCGGTTCGAGCGCCGGCTGTTTCACTCGCTGTTTGCACTGGACGATCAGAAGGAAGGCATGGCGGCCTTTGCCGAGAAGCGGAAGCCGAATTTCACCAACCGCTGACGCCAATCCCTTGGCTGCGAAGAAGATGGCTGCTGGCCGCCAAAAAGAAGGCCGGGCAGCGTTGACGCGCCGGAAAAGCTGAACTATAAGCCGCACCAACCGAGGCGGCCCCGTGGCTGCCCGTTTGTTTTTTGCGCCCTGCGGCATCCCGCATGCGCCGACCAGATCAGAAGAGAGGCATCATGGCCAATACATCCTCGGCCAAAAAGGCAACGCGCAAGATCGTCCGCCGCGCAGCGATCAACAAGAACCGCCGCTCGCGCGTCCGCACCTATATCCGCCAGGTCGAAGAGGCCCTTGCCTCCGGTGACAAGGCTGCCGCACAGGCTGCCTTCAAGATCGCGGAGCCGGAATTGATGCGTGCCGCGACCAAGGGCGTGATCCACAAGAACACGGCGTCCCGCAAGGTGTCGCGACTGGCTCAGCGGGTCAAGGTACTGTCGGCCTGACATTACTTGCCTAGACTGACGTTCTTCGAACCCGGCCGTTTGTGCCGGGTTTTTTCGTTTGCCGGCAAGCACTTAAAAAGAATGTCCGGAAACGGCGTCTTATGCGGCATTTCACAATTAGGAATAGTTTGCCGGCATATGCATGCCTGCTGGTGATCGGCATGCTTGAAACGGCCGACCTAAAGATTCTTAACTGTCAGAAATAGCTTATACCTTTCAGTGACTTACAGATGGTGATCCACAGCTTGTCCACACCGGACCGGCCCGATCGGGGAGAAGTCGCTGTCAAGCGAATTATTTCAGAATATTTCTGTCAGCGCCCGGTTTTTCATATTCGCCGGAAAAGGGTTTGAATCACAATGGCTTTGTTAAAATGTGCCGTCGCGGCACGCCACTCGAACCCGCCTCCACTAACCAGATTCCTTAAAAATCCGTTAGACGTGGCCTTGCCCTATCCACAGCGATTTCGGTAGTGTCGATCTATCGAAAGGGACGGGCTCTGGCTCTTAACCTAAGCCTGAATCGGCCAGCTTAAATTGGCGGGATTTGCAACGCGGATTAAGTCCGCGGACGGCTTTGGTTTGTCGATACGGTAGGGGACTGGCGTAACTAGACATGGCAGGTAGACGGCGCGCCGGCGCTCTTTTCGCCGGGCGGTGTTGTATTGCCCTGACATACCCAACGCGGACTGGCTTCCATGGGCCGGCACCGGTTCCCACGGATAATGGGCGACGTTCATCTGCCGGCGGCGGCAGCGGACATCGTAGCAAAGACTTAGGTCGCCGGAACCGGATGCAGGAGGCGCATCCCCGGTGGAAAACAGGTACGGAAGGACAAGGAAAAGATCATGCAGAGCGGCATTGAAAGGGAACTTACGGGCGACCTCCCATTTCCTGGAACTTTGATCGGAGCAAACGACATGGCGGTGTCCAGCGACGCGGAACAGAAATTCGACCGGGTCAAGACCCAGTTGAAGGCGCGCCTGGGAACCGAAGTCTATTCGAGCTGGTTTGGCCGCATGAAGGTCGCCGAGGCTTCCAAGGGCATCGTCCGCATCTCCGTGCCTACCGCCTTCCTACGTTCATGGATCAACGGCCACTATCTCGACCTCATTTCCGAGCTGTGGAAGCAGGAGGATGCCGATCTCCTCAAGATCGACATCGTCGTGCGCACGGCAACCCGTCAGGGACGCAGCCAGGCCGAGCCAGAGGTAACGCCAGCACGCAGCAAGATGACACGGCAGACGCAGACGGCACTTGCCGCCGGCACAGTCAGCCCCAGCCGGGTGGAGCGCGCACCGGCTCCGCGTCCGGGCACACCGATCGAGAGCGAATTTCGCCACAACGTGCTGGGGTCGCCGCTCGATCCGCGTTACACGTTCGGCTCCTTCATCGAGGGACCGTCGAACCGGGTGGCCTTCGCCGCCGCCAAGGCGGTAGCGGAATCGCAATCGAGCGCAGTGCGCTTCAATCCGCTTTTCCTTCACGCAACCGTCGGGCTCGGCAAGACACATTTGCTGCAGGCCATCGCTGCGGAATCGCTGAAGCAAAACCCCAAGTCGCGCGTCGTCTATCTCACGGCCGAGTATTTCATGTGGCGCTTTGCCACCGCGATCCGCGACAACAACGCGCTGACGCTCAAGGAACAGCTGCGCGACATCGACCTGCTCATCATCGACGACATGCAGTTTCTGCAGGGCAAGTCGATCCAGCATGAATTCTGCCACCTCATCAACATGCTGCTCGACAGCGCCAAGCAGGTCGTCGTCGCCGCCGACCGGCCGCCATCGGAACTGGAATCGCTCGAACCGCGGGTCCGTTCGCGCCTCAATGGCGGTGTCGCGCTTGAAATGTCGGCGCCCGATTTCGCCATGCGCCTCGGCATGCTCAAATTGCGCCTTGCCACGGCCAGGAGCGACGACGCATCGCTCGACATTTCGGAGGAGATCCTCAATCACGTCGCCCGCACCGTGACCGGCAGCGGACGCGAGCTGGAAGGCGCCTTCAATCAGCTTTTGTTCCGTCAATCCTTCGAGCCGCAGATCACCATCGACCGGATCGACGAAATCCTCGGCCACATCTATCGCACCGGCGAGCCGAAGCGTGTCCGTATCGAGGACATCCAGCGCATCGTGGCGCGTCACTACAATGTGTCGAAGACCGAATTGCTGTCCAACCGGCGCACGCGCACCATCGTCAAGCCGCGGCAGGTCGCCATGTACCTGTCGAAGGTGATGACGCCGCGCTCGCTACCCGAGATCGGACGGCGTTTCGGCGGCCGCGATCACACCACGGTGCTGCATGCCGTGCGCAAGATCGAGGACCTTTCCGGCAACGACAACACGCTGGCGCAGGAACTTGAGCTTCTGAGGCGGTTGATCAACGACCAGGCCTGATCCTCCGGGGATGGCCGAGCCGGAACAATACCGGAATTCAATGGCTTGCCAGTGCGGCGCTGGGCCTGGATCGGGCTCGTGGCGCCGCCTGGAAGCGATCTGGATTTCGGTTTTACGACACTGGCTCGCGGACTTCGGGCGCGTTATCCCCAGAAAGCCCGCGTAGCCGGCCTGAACCGGTGGCGCGGGCTTGCGTTTGCTGGTTTTTTCCTGTCAGTTTACGCAGATTCTGAACCTGTTCAGACCTTTCGCGGGACGCCGCTCACTGGTGACCCGTCATTCATTCAAGCGAGCCTGTTTCGTCATGCGTGTTATCCTGGAACGGTCAAATCTCCTGAAGTCGCTCAACCACGTCCATCGTGTGGTCGAGCGGCGAAACACCATACCGATCCTGTCCAACGTGCTGCTCAGCGCCGAAGGCGCCAGCCTTGAAATGAAGGCGACCGATCTCGACCTCGAGGTGACCGAAGCCACGCCCGCCAAGGTGGAGCGCGGCGGGGCGACGACAGTCCCGGCACATCTGCTCTACGACATCGTGCGCAAGCTTGCCGATGGCGCCGAGGTGATGCTGAAGACGGACGAGGACGGCAACGCCATGACGGTGACGTCTGGCCGCTCGAGCTTCCGCCTTCAGTGCCTGCCGCAATCCGACTTCCCGGAGCTCTCGGCCGGATCGTTCTCGCATATCTTCCGTCTCGACTCGGTTGCCCTGAAAGGCCTGATCGAGAAGACCCAATTCGCCATCTCCACCGAGGAGACGCGTTATTACCTGAACGGCATCTATCTGCACACGCATGAGGTCGGCGGCAAGTTGAAGCTGCGCTCGGTAGCGACCGACGGCCACCGCCTGGCGCGCGCCGAGATCGATGCGCCAGCGGGTTCCGAAGGCATGCCGGGCATCATCATTCCGCGCAAGACGGTGAGCGAGTTGCAGAAGCTCGTCGACGATCCGGATGTCGCGGTCACCACCGAACTGTCGGACACCAAGATCCGCTTCACGATCGGCAGCGTGGTTTTGACCTCGAAGCTGATCGACGGCACCTTCCCCGACTATCAGCGGGTCATTCCGACCGGCAACGACAAGAAGCTGATCATCGACCGCCAGAGTTTTGCCGCCGCTGTCGATCGCGTCTCGACCATCTCTTCCGAACGCGGCCGCGCGGTGAAGCTGTCGATCAGCGAGGGTCAGGTGACGCTTGCGGTCAACAATCCCGATTCAGGCAGCGCCACCGAAGAGCTGTCCGCCGACTATTCATCCGATCCGATCGAGATCGGCTTCAATGCCAAGTACCTGCTCGACGTTGCCGCGCAACTGACCGGCACGGAAGCCAAGTTCATGCTGGCCGACGCCGGCTCGCCGACGCTGATCCACGACATGGCCGACGAGACCGCACTCTATGTGCTGATGCCGATGCGGGTGTAGCGGCGCGGTGTCAGCACTTCGGTCCTGTTGTGGACCGGCAAGCGCGATATTTACGGCAACTTCTAGAGCAATTCCAGGAAAAGTGTGAAGCGGTTTTCCCGGGAAAAGCGCATAGCGCTTTCCCTTGGGAATTGCGTTAAAACAAAGAGATAGATTGGTTTTGCGTTTCCGTGAAACGATGGAACGCTCTATAGGCGGATAGCGGTTGCCGGCACAGAACCACATAAGTAAGCTTACACTTACCAATTTCCGAAACTACGCGGCGCTAACGATCGATCTGGCGCCAGGTGCCGTGGTTTTTTCCGGCGACAACGGCGCCGGCAAGACCAATCTCCTCGAAGCAATCTCCCTTTTGACACCGGGGCGTGGTTTGCGCCGCGCCCCTTACGTGGATGTCGCACGCGAGGGCGGCGACGGCGGCTTTGCATTGCATGCCCGGCTCGACGGACCTGACGGCCAGGTCGAGATCGGAACAGGCATTTCCGGCGGCGACACCGCCGGCGAAGGCGGCAGGCGGGTGCGCATCAACGGAGCGTCGGCGCGTTCGGCCGAAGACATGCTGGAATGGCTGCGCGTGGTGTGGCTGACGCCAGCCATGGACGCGTTGTTCACCGGACCGGCCGCGGATCGCCGGCGATTTCTCGATCGGCTCGTGCTGGCGATCGATCCCGGGCACGGGCAACGTGCGATCGACTACGAGAAGGCGATGCGCGGTCGTAACCGGCTGCTTACCGAAAACTCCCGGGACGACCGCTGGTTCGACGCTATCGAGACGCAGATGGCCGAAACCGGTGTGGCGATAGCCGCGGCGCGGGCCGAAATGGTGCGGCTGCTCGCCACCATGATCGACAGGCTGCCCGACACGGGACCATTTCCGCGGGCCGATATCGGCCTTTCGGGCGATCTGGAAGCCGAAATCGCCGCCGCGCCGGCGGTCGATGTCGAGGAGCGCTTCCGTCGGACGCTTGCCGGGGGCCGTGAGCGCGATCGCGCCGCCGGGCGCACCCTCGACGGCCCGCACCGTTCGGATCTGGTGGTTCGACACCGCCCCAAGGCGATGCCGGCCGAACTCTGCTCGACCGGCGAGCAGAAGGCACTGCTGGTCGGCATCGTGCTGTCGCATGCAAGGCTGACCGGCGAAATGTCGGGCATGACGCCGATCCTGCTGCTCGACGAGATCGCCGCGCATCTCGACAGCGGGCGGCGCGCGGCGCTGTTCTCCATCCTGGAGGAACTGAACTGCCAGGCGTTCATGACAGGAACCGATGCTGCGCTGTTTTCCAGTCTCCAGGGGCGCGCGCAATTCCTGACTGTCGACCATGGGACGGTTGGGCCAACCGAAGACCCCTGACAAGGTTTTTCAGTCCCTGTATGATCAGGCAATGACCACTGCCGCCCTGACCGCAGACGAGATCGAACGCTATGCCCGCCACATCGTGCTGCCGGAGATCGGCGGCGCCGGCCAGCAAAGGCTGAAACAGGCCCGGGTGCTGGTCATCGGCGCTGGCGGACTGGGCGCGCCGGTGCTTGAATATCTTGCCGCCGCCGGCGTCGGCACACTCGGCGTGATCGATGACGACACCGTTTCGCTGTCCAACCTGCAGCGCCAGGTCATTCACGGTACCGACACTGTCGGCCTGCTGAAGACCGATAGCGCCAAGCCGGCAATCGCTCGCATCAATCCCAACACCACAGTCGAACCGCATACGTTCCGGCTGACCACGGACAATGCGCCCGCCCTCGTCGCCCGCTATGACATCGTCGTCGACGGTTCCGACAATTTCGAAACGCGCTATGCCGTGGCCGATGCCTGCGCGAGCGAAGGCAAGCCGCTGGTGCATGCCGCCGTCGGACGCTTCGATGGTTCGGTAACGGTGCTGAAGCCATTCGAAGACGGCAAGGACGGCAAGCCCAACCCAAGCTATCGCGATCTGTTTCCCGAGGCGCCACCGCCGGGCCTGGTGCCGTCCTGTGCCGAAGCCGGCGTGCTTGGCGCGCTGACCGGCGTCGTCGGTACGCTGCAGGCGATGGAGGCGATCAAGCTGATCACCGGCATTGGCGAGCCGCTGGTCGGCCGGCTGCTGCTCTATGATGCGCTGGCGGCGCGCTTCGACACCATCCGCTACAAGAGAAGCTGAATTCTTGGACCGGAACGAAGCTGTCTCCATCACGCGGATCCCGACCGATTTCGACCGTTGGGACGATGTGCTCGCATTGATCATGCGCGCTTTCGCTTCGATGGACGGCGTTGTCGACCCGCCCTCCTCGGCCCACCATCTGACCGCCGACACCCTGAGCGACAAGGCGCGGCTGGAGACCGGCTTCGTGGCGGTGCAGGGCGACAGGATCGTCGGCTGCGTCTTTGCCCTTGAGAGGGCGGCGGACCTTTATGTCGGCAAGTTCGCGGTCGCGCCGGACCGCCAGGGACAAGGCATTGGCCGGCGGCTGATGCAGGCAGTCGAAGACCTTGCCCGTAGCCGCGGCAAGGCCGCCGTCGCGCTTCAGACGCGGATCGAGCTGACCGGGAATCATGAGGCCTTTGCTCGCCTCGGCTTTCGCGAAACTGAACGGACGGCGCATGAGGGCTATGCCAGGCCGACCTCGATCACCATGCGCAAAGCTATCTAGTAAGGTTTATCTTAGGGTTTGTGGGCCGCGACAGCGTCAGGTCCTGAGCGGCAGCACCCGATCCGGCGGGCGGTGGCCGTCGACGAAGGCACGGATATTGATGATGACCTTCTCGCCCATATCGATGCGGCCCTCGAGCGTCGCCGAGCCCATATGCGGCAAAAGCACGACCTTGTTCTTGGCGGCGAGCTTCAGCAGCTTGCTGTTCAAAGCCGGCTCATGCTCGTAGACGTCGAGGCCGGCCCCGGCGATCTTGCCGTCCTGAATCAGCTTGACCAGCGCTTCCTCGTCGATGATGTCGCCGCGCGCGGTGTTGACGACATATGCGGTGGGCTGCAGCAGCGCCAGCCGCCGCGCTGAAAGCAGATGGAAGGTTGCCGGCGTCGAGGGACAGTTGACCGAGATGATATCCATGCGGGCCAGCATCTGGTCGAGGCTTTCCCAATACGTCGCCTCCAGCCCGTCCTCCACGGCCGGCAGCACGCGGTGGCGGTTGTGATAGTGGATCGACAGGCCGAAAGCCTTGGCCCGTCTGGCGACGGCGGTGCCGATTCGCCCCATGCCGACAATGCCGAGCCGCTTGCCCCAGATGCGCCGGCCCAGCATCCAGGTCGGAGACCAGCCGGCCCATTTCTTGTCACCGGTGAGCACATTAGCGCCTTCCGCCAGCCGCCGCGGCACCGCCAGCATCAGCGCCATGGTCATGTCGGCGGTGTCCTCGGTCAGGACATTCGGCGTGTTGGTGACGGTGATGCCCCTCTTGGCCGCGGCCGCGACATCGATCTTGTCGACGCCATTGCCAAAATTCGCGATCAGTTTGAGGTTGTCGCCGGCCTGGGCGATCAGTGCGGCGTCGATATGGTCGGTTACCGTCGGCACCAGCACGTCGGCCTCCTTGACCGCCGCGACCAGTTCCGGCTGCGTCATCGGCCTGTCCTCGACATTCAGCCTGGCGTCGAACAACTCGCGCATGCGGGTCTCGACCGGGTCGGGCAGCTTTCGCGTGATGACCACGAGAGGCTTCTTTTTGCCTGCCATTGTTTCCCTCGTTGAGACCTCTTTAACCAAGACCGGCGAAACTGAAAGCCGGTCGCGGTGCCGATTACTCCCTGTAACAAGCGGTGCCGCCGAAGACAAAGAAAAAGGGGCGCCGAGGCCGATGGGCAAGCGCCGAAAGGAATGAAAGTGTCTGGTTTCGCGTCGCTTCGCCTGACCCTCAGCGCAGCATTTCTCGGCGCTCTGCTTTATTCTCCGCTTGCCGTGGCGCAGAGTGCCGCTGCACCTGCCCAGGGCGTCGTCACGCTTGGTCCGAGTGGCCTGCCGCTGCCGCGCTTCGTCAGCCTGAAATCCGGCCGTGTCAACTCGCGCGTCGGTCCCGGGGCCAACTACTCGGTCGACTGGATGTATATGAAGGCCGGCCTGCCGATGGAGATCATCCAGGAATTCGACACATGGCGCCGCGTGCGCGATGCCGATGGTTCGGAAGGCTGGATCAACCAGTCGCTGCTTTCCGGCCGGCGCACTGCAATCGTTGCCCCGTGGCAGCGCGGCAAGGGTGCCCAGATCAACCTTCTCAACAGCCCCAACAAGGACGCAAGGGTGGTCGCGATGGTCGAGCCGGGCGTCATGGGCACGATCAAATCCTGCGACGGCCAGTGGTGCGAAATGACATTCGATGGCCACACAGGCTGGCTTGCCCAGTCGATCGTCTGGGGCGCCTATCCCGGCGAACGGGTCAAGGACTGATTCTTGACCCAGAATCTTAACCCCGATCCCTCACGGCCCGGTTTGGGTGTGTTGAAATTCAGGTCAGCCTAGCGCCCGATACGGCCGAGATGGGTGTCCTGAAAGCCGGTTGGCAGCTTCAGGCCATGGGCCAGCGCACGGTCGATGGCGATGTGCGCGATCCAGATCAGCGCAACCGCCATCGCGGCCGCATTGCCCCACATGTGCCCGCCGAGCAGCAACAGCACGGGCACGGTAAGGGGGCCTCGCCGGTCATTCTCGGCGTTTGGGGCGCAGCCTCACCACGATATCGACATTGGCGATCTCCATCCCTTCCGGCGGCTCCGGCAGGTTGGCGACCGTCACCGGACCACTGTCGATGTCGAATATGCGGTTTTCGCCTTCGATGTAGAAATGGTGGTGGTCGGAGGTG
>NZ_RZOL01000197.1:0-11200 GCF_004022985.1 Mesorhizobium sp. M7A.F.Ca.ET.027.02.1.1
TTGCCGATAGGCAAGAGCCCGCGCCGCAGGAACGGCACACGGTCGGCGAGGATTGCGGTGATGAAGCCGGCGCCGCTGCCCACCACATAGCCGAAGATCACCGCCTTGAAGATGGTCTGCCGGACATCCGCGCCGAGCACCGGCAGCGAACCGGCGATGCGCGCGCCGATTGCGCTTGGCGGCGGCAACAGGATGAAGGGAATGCCGGCCCCGCGCGTCACCGCTTCCCAGATGATCAGTATCCAGGCGCCGAAGATGGCCGGGATGATCAGGCGCAACGCGGTCCGCGCCCAGCTTGCCATCGGGCGAAGGCCCGACAGGACGGCGACGCAGCGCCAGCCAAGCAGCCAGGCACCCGTGAGCAGCAGGAAATAGGGCGCCCGCGCCAGGCCCTCGAAGCCGGTGATGCCGCCAATCAGCAGCCAGGCGGCCAGATGCGCGCCGATGAAAAGCACAACGGCTTCGACGACGGACGGTATTCTGGCCATCGAGATCAAAGCAGCGAGAAGCAGCACGCCGAAGATCAGCCAGTTCGTCGCCGCATAGGGATACATCAACGTCCCTGCAGGCTGCGCCAGCGCGTCGACTTTCGGCGCGGCGATCGGGCCGAGCGCGACCGCGATCAGGCACAGCACGATCGCCAACACCGCCTGCCAGGAGGGTTTCAGCCAGTTCATGCCGGCCTCCCGCCCATGGCGCGGTCGACGAGGCGCCCGGCAATGCCGACAACCATGACGAGAAGTGCTGCCACCACAGACCCAGCAACCAACGCCGACCAGATGTCGATGGACTGGCTGTAATAGGCGCCGGCGAGCAGCTTGGCGCCGATGCCGGCGACCGCACCGGTCGGCAGTTCGCCGACGATGGCGCCGACCAGGCTTGCCGCCACCGCCACCTTCATCGAGGTGAACAGGAACGGCACCGAGGCCGGCACGCGCAATCTCCAGAAGGTTTGCGCACGACTGGCATTGTAGGTGTGCATCAGGTCGAGATGCATGATCTCGGGTGAGCGCAGCCCCTTCACCATGCCGACGGTCACCGGGAAGAACGACAGATAGGTCGAGATCATCGCCTTCGGGATCAGACCGCTGATGCCGATCGCCCCCAGCACGACGATGATCATCGGCGCCACCGCCAGGATGGGAATGGTCTGCGAGGCGATGATCCACGGCATCAGGCTCCGGTCGAGCGTCGCCACATGGACAATGCCGACCGCAATAATGATGCCGAGCGCGGTGCCGAAGGCAAAGCCGAGCAGCGTCGACGACAGCGTCACCCAGGCATTGTAGACCAGGCTGCGGTTCGAGGTGATGGGCCGCAGGAAGGTGTTCTCGAAGAAATTCACCGCCACCTGATGCGGCGCCGGCAATGTCGGCTTCGGCTGCGACAGCGTCTTGCCGATGAGTTCGCTGAACGTGGAGGTCTCACCGGCGCGACGGTCGAGATCGCGCTGGAACGGCGCGTTGAGGATGACAGCGAAGACATACCAGAGCACGACCACCCCGGCGAGGATCGAGGTGACGGGGATGAGTTTGTCGCGGAAGGTGTCCATTAGGTGCGCTCCCCTTTGCCCAACGGCGAAGAGCGGCCATACCCATTCTTCGTCATCCTAGGGCGAAGCAAGGAGCGAAGCGACGCGGCGCAGACCCTAGGATCCATGCCGTTACCTCTGTGCTCCACAACGGTGCGGAACAAGGCTCCCTGTGCCTCGCCCTGCTTGGCCTGTTTTCTCAACCGTTTTCGCCTTTCGGCCGGCGTCACGGCATGGATCCTAGGGTCTGCGCAGGCCGCTGCGCGCCTGCTCTGCCCTAGGATGACGAAGGGGTGGTTGACCGCTCCCTTTACGCACGCCGCCTCGCGGTGCCCTGGGATGACGAAGGCGCGGTGGGCCGCCCCCTCACCCGACCTCCGCTTCGCTCCGGCCACCCTCTCCCCGTTGGGGAGAGGAGGGAGCCCGTCGATTGCTCCCTCAATCATCATAGCTGTGCCCCGCCCGCAGCCCGTCGCGCACGCGTGCCGCGATCGCCAGAAACTCCGGCGTCTCGCGGATGTCGAGCGGCCGCTCTCTCGGCAGTGTCGATTCGATGATGTCGCTGACGCGGCCCGGCCGCGGTGACATGACGACGATGCGCGTCGACAGATAGACGGCCTCCGGAATGGAGTGGGTGACGAAGCAGATGGTCTTGTTGGTGCGTCCCCACAATTCCAGCAATTGCTCGTTGAGATGGTCGCGCACGATCTCGTCCAGCGCGCCGAACGGCTCGTCCATCAGCAGCAGGTCGGCATCGAAGGCCAGCGCACGGGCAATCGAGGCGCGCTGCTGCATGCCGCCCGAGAGCTGCCAGGGATATTTCTTCTCGAAGCCAGAGAGGTTGACGAGGTCGAGCGTGCGCTTGATACGCTCGCCTTGCTCCGCCTTGGACAGGCCCATGATCTCCAGCGGCAGCCCGACATTGCGCTCGATCGTCCGCCACGGAAACAGCGCGGCGGCCTGGAAAACATAGCCATAGGCGCGTTTCTCGCGCGCCTGCTCTGCTGTCATGCCATTGACCGAAATCGTCCCCGAGGTTGGCTTCTCCAGATCGGCGATGACGCGCAGCAGCGTGGTCTTGCCGCAGCCCGAAGGCCCGATGAAGGAGACGAACTCCCCCTTGCCGATGGTGAGATCGACGTTTGACAGCGCCTGCACCGGCCCGTCATTGGTCTGGAAGGTCAGTCCGAGTTTGCTTGCCGCGACGACGGCTGGCGAAGTCCCCGTCATCGGCTGCCGCCTGCCTGTTTCCGTCCCTGCGGCGGCTGGAATCCGATTGCTTTTATCGCGATGTTGTTTTCCACTTACCCTGTCCCATTTGGCCCTGTCCCACTGACCTTGTCCCACTCGATCGACGCCCGGAGTTTCCCCGATGTCGCCCAAACCCACTTGTCATCTTATCCGCCCTGAAAGCACTTATGAAGGCAAGCAGGGATTGACCTATTTCGCCGGCATCGCCGCCGAGACCGTCGGCGCCTCCGGCATCTGCATGCACGTGCTCACCATGCCGCCCGGCGCGCGCGCCAAGGCGCATATGCATGAGAGCCACGAGACGGCGATCTATGTGCTCTCCGGCGAAGTTCACACCTGGTACGGCGACCGGCTCGAGCATCATATCGTCGTCAAGGCCGGCGACCTCTTCTACATTCCGGCCGGCGTGCCGCATCTGCCGGCCAATCTGAGCAGCGCCCCGTCTTCGGCCGTCATTGCCCGCACCGATCCCAACGAACAGGAAAGCGTCGTCCTGCTGCCGGAACTGGATGCGCTGGTCGCGTGAGGCCAGCATCGACGGGCTAGGATCCCACCGGTCAATTGCCCGAGGTTTGCGCTGCCCCTCATCGCCCTGCCGGGCACTTCTCCCCGTATAGTGACGGGGAGAAGGACGATTTCGCGGAGGATTTCGCCAATCTCCGACGTTACAAAAAAGGGCGGCGAGGTTGCGTTCATCTCCCTTCTCCCCGTCACTATACGGGGAGAAGGTGCCGGCAGGCGGATGAGGGGCGGCGCCGAGTTCGGCAACTATCGGCACTGCAACACATCCCCAAAGGCGGCGCCGTGTTTGTCGGCAATCATCCGTTTCTTGGCGTTGTTCGAGCCGCGCAAGCTCAAACCCCAGTCGCCGGGATGCCGGTGCGCTCCACCTTGCGCGGCGCGGAGATTTCCTTCCACGTCGACAGCGCCCGGTTGACCGCCGCATTCGGCTCGCGGCCGACGAATTCGCCATGCCCGGGCTTGGCCTTGATTTCCGCCTCCTGGATCGACAGTTCGCCACGCGAGAACACGAACCGCGGCAGACCGGTCACCTCGAACCCTTCGAACACGTTGTAGTCGATGACGGACTGCTGCTTCTTCGAAGTGATCTTTTTCTTGCGCTTGGGATCCCAGACGACGATGTCGGCGTCGGCGCCCTCTACGATGGCGCCCTTCTTCGGATACATGTTGAGGATCTTGGCGATGTTGGTCGAGGTCACCGCGACGAACTCGTTCATCGTCAGCCGGCCGGTGTTGACGCCCGTCGTCCACAGTACCGGCATGCGGTCTTCGAGGCCGCCGGTGCCGTTCGGGATCTTGGTGAAATCGCCGACGCCGTTGCGCTTCTGCTTGGTGCTGAAAGCGCAATGATCGGTCGCCACCACCTGCAGCGAGCCCGCCTGCAGGCCCGCCCACAGCGAATCCTGGTGTAATTTGTTGCGGAAGGGCGGGCTCATCACGCGGCGCGCCGCATGATCCCAGTCCTTGTCGAAATACTCGCTCTCGTCCAGGGTCAGGTGCTGGATCAGCGGTTCTCCGAACACCCGCATGCCCTTCTGCCTCGCGCGGCGGATCGCCTCGTGGCTCTGCTCGCAGGAGACATGCACGACATAGAGCGGCACGCCGGCCATGTCGGCGATCATGATGGCGCGGTTGGTCGCCTCGCCTTCCACTTCGGGTGGCCGTGAATAGGCGTGGCCCTCGGGGCCGTTGTTGCCGGCAGCCAGCAGCTTCTGGGACAGGGCGGCGACCACATCGCCATTCTCGGCATGCACCAGCGGCAGCGCGCCGAGATCGGCGCAACGCTGGAACGAAGCATACATCTCGTCGTCGTCGACCATCAGCGCGCCCTTGTAGGCCATGAAATGCTTGAACGAGGTGATGCCCTTGTCGACGACCCTGGCCATCTCGTCGAACACCTGCTTGCCCCACCAGGTGATCGCCATGTGGAAGGAATAGTCGCACGACGCCTTCGAGGTCTTGTTGTCCCACATCTGCAAGGCTTCGAGCAGCGACTGCTGCGGCGCCGGCAGGCAGAAATCGACCACCATCGTCGTGCCGCCGGAGAGCGCCGCGCGCGTGCCGGATTCGAAATCATCGGCCGAATAGGTGCCCATGAACGGCATTTCGAGATGGGTGTGCGGGTCGATGCCGCCCGGCATGATGTAGCAGCCGGTGGCGTCGAACTCATGGTCGCCATGCAGGCCCGAGCCGATGGCGACGATCTTGCCGTGCTGCATCAGCACATCGGCCTTCCAGGTGCGGTCGGCGGTGACGATGGTGCCGTTTCGGATGACTTTGGTCATTAGCTGTTCCCTTGTTCTTGCCGCGCTTCTTACGAGCGTCGTTTGGAAGGTGGATCTAAGCTCACTCCACGATGACAGCCGTCTCCACCACCGCGTGGAACAAAACGTCGGCACCTGCCGAAGCCCATTCCTTGGTGATCTCCTCGGCCTCGTTGTGGCTCAAGCCGTCGACGCAGGGGCACATCACCATGGCGGTGGGCGCGACGCGGTTGATCCAGCAGGCGTCATGGCCGGCGCCGGAGACGATGTTGCGGTGGGAATAGCCGAGACGTTCGGCGGCATCGCGGATCGCCTTGACGCAACCCGCGTCGAAGGTGACCGGATCGAAAGCGCCGACCTGCTCGATCTCGTAGCGGATGTCGAGCGCGTCGCAGATCGTGTCGATGCCTTCACGGATGCGGCCATCCATAGCGTCCAGCACTTCCTTTTCCGGCGAGCGGATGTCGACGGTGAAGACGGTGCGTCCGGCGATGATGTTGCGCGAGTTGGGATAGACCTCCATGTGGCCGACCGCGCCGACGGCATCGGGCTGGTAGTCCATGGCGATCTCGTGCACCAGTTCGATCACCCGCGCCATGCCGAGCCCGGCATTGCGGCGCTTGGGCATCGGGGTCGAGCCGGTGTGGGCTTCCTTGCCTGTCAGCGTCACCTGCAGCCATTTAAGGCCCTGGCCATGAGTGACGACCCCGATGTCGATATCTTCGTCCTCGAGGATCGGACCCTGTTCGATATGCAGTTCGAAGAAGGCGTGGATCTTGCGGTCACCGACCTTCTCAGTGCCTTTCCAACCGATACGCTCGAGCTCCTCACCGAATTTCTTGCCCTGCTTGTCGACATGCCCGTACACATCGGCCTGGTCGAGCACGCCGGCGAACACGCCGGACGCCATCATAGCCGGCGCAAAGCGCGAGCCCTCCTCGTTCGTCCAGTTGGTGACGACGATCGGATGTTTGGTCTTGATGCCGAGATCGTTGAGCGAGCGCACCACTTCAAGCCCGCCCAGCACGCCGAGCACGCCGTCGTACTTGCCGCCGGTCGGCTGCGTATCGAGATGGCTGCCGACATAGACCGGCGGCAGGCTGGGATCGGTGCCTTCGCGGCGGGCGAACAACGCGCCCCTTTTATCGACGCCCATTTCGAGCCCGGCCGCATCGCACCAGCGCTTGAACAGATGCCGCCCTTCGCCGTCTTCGTCGGTCACGGTCTGGCGATTGTTGCCGCCGGCGATGCCGGGGCCAATCTTCGCCATCTCCATGATGGAATCCCACAAACGATCTGAATTGATTCGCAGATTCTCGCCGGGTGCGGCCATGCTCTAAAACCTCATCGATTGCGGGGCGCCGGCGTCCCCCTCCCCCTCGAGGGGAGCGTGGCCGCGAAGCGGTCGGGTGGGGTCGGCTGACATATGCTCAACCTTCCCCTTGACCATCTGCGCGACATGCCACGCGCTGTTTATGACATCGGGCTCGTCAACACGGAAGACGTGAAACCCGAGAGAGCGCAGATAGGCATCACGAACAGCATCGTGCCGTTTACCCTTCTCGTGTTCGTGCAGATCACCGTCGACCTCAACGATCAGCTTCACCGCCAAGCAAACGAAGTCAACGATATAAGGCCCAATCGGGCACTGACGGCGAAACTTGATGCCTCCCGATTTCAACTCCCACAGTTCATACCACAGGAGGGATTCGCCCTTGGTCGCGTGAACTCGAAGCGCGCGCGCCTTCTGGCGCATTTCGAAGCTCACGCGGGTACGGGGCATCAGACGCGGCCACGCAGCAAAAGATCAGGTCGGCACCCAGTCGCACCGACCCCACCCGACCGCTTCGCGGCCACCCTCCCCTCGAGGGGGAGGGATATCCGCGTCCAGTTCGTCAATCTATGGCTCGCAAGACTTCTCTGACATGGTCGATCAATTCGTTGATCTGGCCCTTGGTGATGATCAGCGGCGGCGACAGCGCGATGATGTCGCCGGTGGTGCGGATCAGCGCGCCGCGCTCGAACGCCTTGACGAAGGCCGAGAAGGCCCGCTTGGTCGGCTGGCCGGCGATCGGCGCCAGCTCGATCGCGCCGATCAGGCCGATGTTCCTGATATCGATGACGTTCGGCTCGCCTTTCAGCGAATGCAGCGCGTCTTCCCAGTACGGCGCCAGCTCCTCGCCGCGGGTCAGCAGGCCCTCTTCCTTGTAGGTGTCGAGCGTGCCGAGTGCGGCCGCGCAGGCGATCGGGTTGCCCGAATAGGTGTAGCCGTGGAAGAACTCGATCATGTGCTCGGGGCCGGTCATGAAGGCGTCGTGGATCTCCTTCTTGACGAACACCGCGCCCATCGGGATGACGCCGTTGGAGACGCCCTTGGCGGTGGTCATGATGTCTGGCGTGACACCGAAATAATCGGCGGCGAACGGCGTACCAAGACGACCGAAGCCGGTGATGACCTCGTCGAAGATCAACAGGATGCCATGCTTGGTGCAGATTTCACGCAGCTTCTCGAGATAGCCCTTCGGCGGCAGGATGACGCCGGTGGAGCCTGCGACCGGCTCGACGATGACGGCGGCGATGGTCGAAGCGTCATGCAGGGCGACGATGCGCTCCAGTTCGTTGGCGAGTTCCGCGCCATACTCCGGTACGCCCTTGGTGAAGGCGTTCTTTTCCGGCAGATGCGTGTGCGGCATATGGTCGACGCCGCCGAGCAGCGTGCCGAACATCTTGCGGTTGGTGACGATGCCGCCGACCGAGATGCCGCCGAAATTGACGCCGTGATAGCCGCGCTCGCGACCGATCAGCCGGGTGCGCGAGCCCTCGCCCTTCACACGATGATAGGCGATGGCCATCTTGAGCGCGGTCTCGACCGATTCCGAGCCGGAATTGGTGAAGAAGACATGGTCCATGCCCTTGGGCGCGAGGTCGACCAGGCGGTTGGCCAGTTCGAACACGATCGGGTGGCCCATCTGGAAGGCGGGCGCATAGTCGAGCTCGGCGGCCTGCTGCTGGATCGCCTCGGTGATCTTGGGACGGCAGTGGCCGGCATTGACGCACCACAGGCCGGCGGTGCCGTCGAGAACCTTGCGGCCGTCGCTGGTCGTGTAATGCATGTCCTTCGCGGACACCATCATGCGTGGCGCCTGCTTGAACTGCCGGTTTGCCGTGAACGGCATCCAGAATGCGCTGAGATCGTTCGGCGTGACTTTCAGCCGGTTGGACATGACCAGGACTTCCCCTTGTAATCTGTTTCGGTGCGCCCAACGCTTGGTCTTTGCCGCGTTTTCATGCTACGCAAATTTTTGACCGATTGGACAAACGTTAGCACCGCCCTGTCGGCGGTCAAGGGATTACTAGCGGAAATGCGGCACCTGAAGTGCGTTCCACAGGCTAGGGAAAAACTGGTCCAGAGAATTGGTCCAGATGACCCTCAACGCGAGGGCTGGCAACGGTGACCACGGACGCCCCTCGTCGCACCCGCATCCAGCAGGAAAAGCGCGAACTCATCCTGGAGGCGGCGCTTGAGGTTTTCTCGACCAACGGTTTTCGTGGCTCGACCATTGACCAGATCGCCGAAGCCGCCGGCATGTCGAAGCCGAACCTGCTCTATTATTTCCGCCGCAAGGAAGACATCCACGAGACGCTGATGCAGCGCCTGCTCGACACCTGGCTGGCGCCGCTGCGTGAACTCGATGACATCGGCGACCCCTTGACCGAATTGCGCAGCTACATCAGGCGCAAGCTGGAGATGGCACGCGACTTTCCGCGCGAGAGCCGGCTGTTCGCCAACGAGATCCTGCAAGGCGCGCCGCGCATCATGCCGCTGCTGGCGGGCGAACTGAAAACGCTGGTCGACGAGAAGGCGACCGTCATCAAGGGCTGGATGCGCGCCGGCAAGATCGCCAAGACCGATCCGTGGCACCTGATCTTCTCGATCTGGGCGACGACGCAGCACTACGCCGATTTCGACGTCCAGGTCCGGGCCGTGCTCGGGCCGAACCGCGGCGGCGACGGCCGCTTCGAGGATGCGGCAAGGTTTCTCGAACAATTGTTCTTGGATGGGCTGAAGCCGAAGACCTGACGCTTCAGGCGCTGCGCCGCTCAACCGGCAGCGCGTCCAGCAATGTCTGCAGCTTGGCGACCGAGTTCTGCTCGGCGAGCGGCGTGTAGACGATCAGCTTCATGTCGGAGCCATCGCCGATCGACAGGCTCATATGCTCGAAGGTCATGGCGCCCGCGCTCGGGTGCCGGACATGCTTCACCCCCGACAACCGGTGCGCGACGTCGCGCTGCGGCCACCAGGCGCGAAATTCGGGGCTCGAACGCGTCATCAACTCGATCAGCCGCTCGAAATCCGGATCGCCGACATAACGCGCACTCGCGGCCCGAAACGAGGCCAGCACGGTGCGCGCCAGTTGCTCCCAGTCGACCAGCAGGCGCCGGTGGTGCGGGCTCGTGAACACCATGTGGACGATGTTGCGGGCGTCACCCTCCAGCAAGCCATAGTCGCCGAACACCGCGACGGCAGCCGGGTTCCAGGCCAGCACATCCCAGCGCCGCCCGACAACATAGGCCGGCTGCAGCACCAGGCACTGCAGCATGTGCAGCAACGGGCCGTCGACTTTTTCCAGCGCCACGGCACGGCGCTCCGGCTGCTGGCGATCGGCGAGGATAAGCAGATGCTGTTTTTCGGCGGCGTCGAGGCGCAGAGCTTCGGCAAGTGCCGTCAGCACCTCGACCGAGGGCCTGACCTCCCGCCCCTGCTCCAGCCATGTGTACCAGGTGGTGCCGACACCGGCGATCATCGCCACCTCCTCGCGGCGCAAGCCCGGCGTACGCCGCCTGAGACCGGTGGCGATGCCGGTGGCCGAGGGCGTCAGCCTTTCGCGGCGCGAGCGCAGGAAGGCGCCGAGTTCGCGCCGGCGGCTGTCTTCAGCCGAATGTGTGGGGGCAGCGTGGGGTTGGGACTCCATGCGGGTATTATAGCAGTATTGATACCAGGATAAAGTTTGAACTGTTTGGCCCGCGCCAACTGTCCCATCTTCGGTTCAGAGCAACAGAACGGAGGCTCTGAACATGGAACTCAAAGACAAGACGATCCTCATCACCGGCTCTACCGATGGCGTCGGCCGGGTCGTCGCGCAACGGCTCGGCGCCGCGGGCGCCCGTGTGCTGGTGCATGGCCGCGATGCGACGCGCGGCAAGGCTGTTGTCACCGGGATCGAAGCCGCCGGCGGCAGGGCGGAGCTTCTGGTCGCCGACCTCTCTTCGCTGGGCGAAGTGCGGCGGCTTGCCGAAGCCGTGCGCGCCCGGACGGATCGGCTCGACATCCTCATCAACAATGCCGGAATCGGCACAGCGGGCCAAGGTGCCAAAAGGCAGGTCAGCGCCGACGGCTACGAACTGCGCTTCGCGGTCAACTACCTCGCCGGTTTCCTGCTGACATCGGAGCTTCTGTCGTTGCTGAAGGCGAGTGCGCCGGCCCGCATCGTCAATGTCGCCTCTGCGGGGCAGCAGGCGATCGATTTCAGCGATGTCATGCTGACCCGCTCCTATGACGGCGTGCGTGCCTATTGCCAGAGCAAGCTGGCGCAGATCCTGTTCACCGTCGACCTTGCGGAGCAGCTGAAAGGCACCGGCGTCACCGTCAACGCGCTGCATCCGGCGAGCTATATGAACACCACCATGGTCCGGCAAGCAGGCGTGACGCCGTGGAGCTCGGTCGAGACCGGCGCCGAGGCCATCCTCAACCTCGCCGCCTCACCCGCGCTCGACGGGAAAAGCGGCCTCTATTTCGACGGCCTGCGGGAATCCCGCGCCGATACCCAGGCCTATGACGCCAAGGCAAGGCAACGTCTGCGAGCCTTGAGCCTTGATCTCATCGGCACGGCCTCCCCCACATCGAAGGAAGACCATTCATGACCAAGACAATCGAACACACCGTCATCATCGGCGGCTCGTCCGGCATCGGCCTGGCGACGGCGCGAAAACTGCTTGGCCCGGGCATGAAGGTGACCATCACCGGGCGCAACGAGGACAAACTGAAGAGCGCTTGGAAAAGCCTTGGCAGCGCTGCCGGGAAGGTTGCGTTCGACGCCGCGAAGCCGGATGAGGTCCGCCGGTTCTTCGAGAG
>NZ_RZOL01000198.1:0-11103 GCF_004022985.1 Mesorhizobium sp. M7A.F.Ca.ET.027.02.1.1
CAGGACCAGAAAAGGGAAGGCAAGCAGCTCTGCATCGACATCATCAACGAAGTGAAGGAAATATCAGGCGTTTCCGGCGTCCATGTGATGGCCTACCGGCAGGAGGAATATGTCGCCGAGATCGTCGATGAATCGGGCGTGCTGAAGGGCCGCCAGCCGTGGAAACGTGAGATCCGCCGCGACGATCAGCTTGTCGCCGACCGGCTCGACAGCATCTTGCACGACGACATTACCGAAACGCAGGTGGACATGGTGAAGACCGCGCATTGACGGCGCGGACGGCCACCCATTCGCTTGAACGAAACCAGATAACGATATAAAGAAATCTTTATATCACGGCGGAGAGAATTCCATGACCCGTACCATCGTCGCCTCGGCGACACGAGAAATCATCATCGGCTTCGACCAGCCGTTCTGCGTGATCGGTGAACGCATCAACCCGACCGGGCGCAAGAAGCTGGCCGCCGAGATGATCGCGGGCAATTTCGAGACCGTCATCAGGGACGCATTGGAGCAGGCAGCGTGCGGCGCCACCATGCTCGACGTCAACGCCGGCGTTACCTCGGTCAATCCGAACGAGACCGAACCCGGCCTTTTGGTGCAGACGCTGGAGATCGTGCAGGGGCTGGTCGACCTGCCGCTGTCGATCGACAGTTCCGTCACCGCCGCGATCGAAGCCGCACTCAAGGTTGCCAAGGGCCGTCCGCTGGTCAACTCCGTCACCGGTGAGGAAGAAAAGCTCGAAGCCATCCTGCCGCTGGTCAAGAAGTACAACGTGCCGGTCGTCGCCATCTCCAACGACGAGACCGGCATTTCAATGGATCCGGACGTGCGTTTCGCCGTCGCCAAGAAGATCGTCGAGCGCTGCGCCGATTTCGGCATTCCGGCGCATGACGTCGTCGTCGACCCGCTGGTGATGCCGATCGGCGCGCTGGGCGATGCCGGCCGCCAGGTCTTCGCGCTGCTGCGACGCCTGCGCGAAGAGCTCAAGGTCAACACCACCTGTGGCCTGTCCAACATCTCATTCGGCCTGCCGCATCGCCATGGCATCAACGCCGCCTTCATCCCGATGGTGATCGGCGCCGGCATGACCTCGGCGATCATGAACCCGGTGCGGCCGCAGGAGATGGAAGCCGTGCGCGGCGCCAATGTGCTGAACGGCACCGACGAGAACTGCACCAACTGGATCCGCACCTACAAGGATTACAAGCCGGCCGAAGGCGGCCAGGCGGTCGCCGCCCCGACGCAGGTCAATGCGCCGGGCGACGGCGCCGGCAATGGCGGCCGCCGCCGTGGCGGCCGTGAAGCCCGGATGGGCCGAGGATAAGCGCGCAATCGTGAATTCACCTGCAAACATCACCGACCCGCTCGTGCTGTTCATGCCGTCCGGCAAGCGCGGGCGTTTTCCTGTCGGCACGCCCGTGCTAGACGCCGCGCGCCAGCTAGGCGTCTATGTCGAAAGCGTCTGCGGCGGACGCGCCACCTGCGGACGCTGCCAGATCGAAGTGCAGGAAGGCAATTTCGCCAAGCACAAGATCACCTCCTCCAACGACCACATCACGCCCAAGGGCGCCAAGGAAGAGCGCTATGAGCGCGTCCGTGGCCTGCCCGAACGGCGCCGCCTCTCCTGCTCGGCGCAGATTCTCGGCGACCTCGTCATCGACGTGCCGCAGGACACCGTCATCAACGCGCAGACCATCCGCAAGGATGCCGACACCAGGGTGATCGCCCGCGATTCAGCGATCCGCATGTGCTATGTCGAGATCGAAGAACCCGACATGCACAAGCCGCTTGGCGATCTCGACCGGCTGAAGATTGCGCTGATGCACGACTGGGGCCTGAAAAGCCTCGATTTCGATTTTCATCTGCTGCCGCAGGTGCAAGGCATCCTGCGCAAGGGCAACTGGACCGCGACCGCCGCCATCTACAAGGATACCGATTCGGAGACAGCGCGCGTCGTGGCGCTGTGGCCCGGCCTCAAGAACGAAGCCTATGGGCTGGCTTGCGACATCGGCTCGACCACCATCGCCATGCATCTGGTGTCGCTGCTGTCGGGCCGCGTCGCCGCCTCGTCCGGCACGTCGAACCCGCAGATCCGCTTCGGCGAGGATCTGATGAGCCGCGTCTCCTATGTGATGATGAATCCTGACGGCCGCGAAGGCATGACGGTCGCCGTGCGTGAGGCAATCTCCGGGCTGGTCGACAAGGTCTGCGCCGAAGGCAATGTCCAGCGCAACGATATCCTGGACAGCGTCTTCGTCGGCAATCCGATCATGCACCATCTGTTCCTCGGCATCGATCCGACCGAGCTTGGCGGCGCGCCCTTTGCACTGGCCGTTTCGGGCGCTGTGCACATCAAGGCATCCGACATCGGCCTGAAGCTCAACCAGGGCGCCAGGCTCTACATGCTGCCTTGCATCGCCGGCCATGTCGGAGCGGACGCGGCGGCGGTGACGCTGTCGGAAGGCCCGCATCGCCAGGACGAGATGATGCTGATCGTCGATGTCGGCACCAATGCCGAGATCGTGCTCGGCAATCGCCAGCGTGTGGTTGCGGCCTCCTCGCCCACCGGCCCTGCCTTCGAGGGTGCCGAAATCTCCGGCGGCCAGCGCGCAGCACCGGGCGCCATCGAGCGCGTGCGCATCGATCCCGACACGCTGGAACCAAAATACCGCGTCATCGGCTCTGAACTGTGGTCCGACGAGCCGGGCTTCCTGGAGAGCGTGCAGGCGACCGGCGTCACCGGCATATGCGGCTCCGGCATCATCGAAGTGGTGGCGGAGATGTATCTCGCCGGCATCATTTCCGAGGACGGCGTCATCGACGGCGGGCTTTCGGCCCGTTCGCCGCGCGTCACCGCCAACGGCCGCACCTTCTCCTACGTGCTGAAGGAAGGCTCTGCCGCATTGACGGAAGATGGGCCGAAGATCACCATCACCCAGACCGATGTGCGCGCCATTCAGCTTGCCAAGGCAGCGCTTTATGCCGGCACCAAGCTGTTGATGGAAAAGCAGAACACCGAGCATGTCGACCGCATCCATTTCGCCGGCGCTTTCGGCTCCTTCATTGATCCGAAATACGCCATGGTGCTGGGTCTGATCCCAGATTGCGATCTCGACAAGGTTTCGGCAGTCGGCAACGCTGCCGGTGCCGGTGCGCGCATGGCGCTGCTCAACCGCGGCTATCGCCGCGAGATCGAGGACACGGTCAGCAAGATCGAGAAGATCGAGACGGCGCTGGAGCCCAAATTCCAGGAGCATTTCGTCTACGCCATGGCGCTGCCCAACAAGGTCGATCCGTTCCCGAAACTGTCGGCGGCGGTAAAACTGCCGCCGCGCAAGACGGTCAGCGAGGACGGCGTTGCCGGCGACGCCGCTCCGCGACGGCGTTCGCGCGAAGGCCACGCCGCCAGGCGTGGACGGGAATAAGCGGCCGCGCCCAGGTCACGGCCTTTCCAAACTCATTTGCATGCAAATGTTTCCGGATCGCCTGATCCGGAAACCAAAAAGCTGTTTTCGTGAAATTCGCCAGATACATGGCAGGCGCATTCAACCGGCATCGAATGGCAGGCTGGAGATATCTTTCCAGCCGCCGCAACGCTCCAGAGGAGACAACGATGTCAATGCTCGAAAGCCTCGGCCGCTATGGCACGGCCATCAAGAATGCTCACGACCGCAGCAAGGCGCGACGCCTGTTGAACAGCCTGCCGCCCGAAATCCAGAAGGATATCGGCTGGCCGGTATCGCCGCGATCCAGCGAAAAGGCCGCACTTATCAACACGATCTGGAGCGCCGCGCGCTGATGACCTTCGCCGACAAATGCAAATTGCTCGGCATGCGTCGGGGATCTCGCATGTCCCCGGCGACCACCAGCAACCGGCTGCGTGCCGCACTTCTACCACGTCGCTGAGCACCGCGGGGCGGATCACACCACCGTGTAGATACGGCGCAAATCTTGACATTTTCGGCCACGGCACGATCTTCGAAGATAGTGGGGGTTCTCTTAGTCGGCTTTGCCGAAGTTCGTGTATTCGCATGCCAAGTTTGAAAAGCCATGTCGTGTCTTTCGTCCTGCGGCACAGCCGCAAGCAGGCATTTGCCAGTCCGGAAAATTTGCAGCGCTGGATCGCGGCCGCGCGCAAGACCGAGAACCACCGCCCGCCCGCCTCGTTGCATCAGCGTCTCGACATCGAGATGCATACGGTCGATGGCTTCCCCGTCTACGAAATCGCACCCAGGACCGGCGAGCAGAAGCGGATTCTCTACTTGCACGGCGGTGCCTATGTCTTTGAAATCACACCCTATCATTGGCACCTGATCGCCGAGATGGCGGATCGGCTGGGCTACGGGATCACGGTGCCGATCTATCCAATCGCTCCCGAACACGATTTCCATGCCATGTTCGGAATGGTTGGCGATGTCTACCGGCAGATGCTCGCCGAGACGGAAGCCGAAGACATCGTCTTCATGGGCGATTCCGCCGGCGGCAATATGGCTGTGGTGCTGACCATGATGGTCGCCGAAGAAGGACTGCCCCTGCCGTCGCGGCATGTGCTCATTTCGCCGGGTCTCGACGTGTCGCTCACCAACCCCGCAGTGTTCGAGGCGGAACGCAACGACCCTTGGCTGGGCATAGCTGGCGGAAGGGAGGCGATTCGCCTGTACAGTGCCGGCATCGATCCCAGCGACTGGCACATCAGCCCGGTCTATGGAGATTTGTCCGTGCTGCCAAGAACGCTGCTTTTGACCGGCTCGCGCGATCTTTTGACTCCCGACAATTTGATCTTCGCCGACAAAGCCCGCGCAGCCGGCGTTGAAATCGATCTTGTCTATGAGGAAGGCATGTTCCACGTCTGGCCGCTGATTGACATGCCGGAAGCCCGGCGCGCCCGCGAGCGCATCGTCGCCTTTCTCGGGGAGAGCCGGATCGTGCACGATACGAGAGTAAGGCCTGAACAGCGCCCCGCCGAAGCGGCGGAGTAGCTTTATACTATCGTCCTACCAGCCGGTCAGAACTTGCCGGTTTCCCGGAAGACTTCGAAAGTCGCGCGGATGTGGTCGGCAACGGCCTTGACCGGGGCACTGGCATCCGGCGCCACCACCATTGCCAGATTGTAGGTCCCGATGTCGGGCATGCCGTCCTTCGGGCAGAGTTCGACCATGTCATTGCCGAGGAACGACTTCGGCAATGGCGCCACGGCGAGATCGGACATGATCGCGGCGCGCTGGCCGGCCGTGTGTGCGCTCATATAGGCGATGCGGTAGTTGCGGCCCTCGCGGCCAAGCGCATCGAGCGCGCCGGCACGCCAGGCGCAGCCCTCTTCCCACAGCGATACCGGCAGCGGCTCGCGCAGATGCGCGCAACCGCCCTTGGCACCGGCCCAGACGATCGGCTCGGTCAGCAGCACCTCGGCGCCGAGCGCGCTGGTCTTGTAGGAATTGGTCAGCAGCGTGATGTCGAGCGCCCGGTCGTCCATGCGCCGGCGCAGATTGCTGCTCTGGTCGATGGTGACGTCGACGGCGATCGACGGATGCGACTGCGCGAAACGCTTCAACACATGCGGCAGCACGCGCTCACCGTAATCGTCCGGCGAGCCAAGCCGCACCACACCGACAATCTCGGGAATGATGAACTTCGACACCACCTCGCGATTGATGGACAGCAGCCGGCGGGCATAGCCGAGCAGCATCTCGCCGTCCGTCGTCAGCGACACCGAGCGAGCGTCGCGCGCGAACACGGAGCGGCCGAGAATGTCCTCGAGCTTCTTGATCTGCATGGAAACGGCTGACGGCGTGCGGAACACGGCATTGGCGGCGGTGGTGAAGCTGCCGGTCTCGGCAATCGCCACGAACGTGCGCAAAACATCGAGATCGAGCAGCGGCAGCGGATGATTGAGCGGGGCGTTCATGGCAACCGACCTTCAATTTTTCTGATACAAAACATCATTCCATTTCGTTTGATTGAACATCAGATTGGGAGGATAGTCAACTCCATCGAAGCAGTAGCTGCCACAAGCAGCCATGAAACGACCTCGACACAGACCTGCATTCGACACGAAATGAAGTTGAAACAAACCCGCAGTAGCCAACTCGCTGTCTGGCACTCGCCAACCCAAAGGAGAAAGAGATGTCTATCCTGTCGTCCCTTGGTCGCATCGCGACCGAATTCAGCGCGGCGCGCGCCCGCTACCAGACTGAACGCGCTATCCGCTCCCTGCCGATCGAACTGCAGAAGGACATCGGCTGGCCTGAAGCTTCCGATACCAAGACCGGTACTCGCAACGGCGTCGGATCCTGGGCTGGAGCAAAGTAGATCGTGTGTACCATGTGCTGAAGGCCTGCCGCGCAAACCGCCCGGCAGGCCTTCTCTATTTTATTTGCACTCAAATGAATTTTTAGAGCCATGTTTCCAGCGCATGACGCATATGAGAAAGCCGCATAGCAGCCCTCTTTTCAATTAATCCCTTGTAAATAATCGTAAATTTTGGGCACCTTGCCCAAATCTGTCGCAACCGATGTCGCATTTCATATCAAGCGCTTCGCTTTTGCGATTTAGTTTCTGCTTACACAAGCCTATATCGGCGCCAGCAAACGAGCTGCCCCACTCCATCAAGCGAAGGCGACCCGTCTGAGCAACAAATGGAGATGATTATGAAGCTTTTTGCACGCCTCTTTGCCCGCCGCGAAATGAACCTGACCACCGCTCTCGAGCGTCAGCGTCTCGCCAACACTATGCCCGGCCAGACCGGCGCCATGAATGCGGCGCGCCTCGGCTTCGTCGCCTGAAGATTTTTAGGGGCAGCGCATCCCTGCCGCTGCTTTAAAACTGTAACGCCGCCTGGCTCCAGCCAAGGCGGCGTTTTTGTTTTGCGCGCAGACTGTACGTTGCCCGTTGCTTGAACAGTTCACGTCACTTCTAGGGCTCGCTGCACGCCGATTGCCCATTTGCGACCCATGTCGCAAATTTAATCTTGTCGTAGCGGCGTAGCCGATTGACAGACATGGTTTTTCCTGATGTCGCTATGCTATTCGCGACATCCTGTTCGCGCCGTGGCTGTGTGAGGTTCCCTTGAACGCCGTAAAGCATCCGATCAAGCGATCGTTTGTATTCTTCCTTATTCCCGATTTCACCATGATCGCTTTTGCAACCGCGCTCGACCCGCTGCGCTCGGCCAATCGCATGCTCGGCTACGAGGCCTATCGCTGGCGCCTCGCCAGCATCGACGGCAAGCCGGTGCGCGCCTCGAACGGGGTCGAATGCGCGGTCAACACCTCGCTCGAGGACGAGCGCAAGAAGATGGCAGGCCCCGACCGGCCGAACATGGCCATCGTCTGCAGCGGCATCAATGTCGAGCGCTATCAGAACAAGTCCGCCTTCGCCTGGCTGCGCGAGGAATACAATCGCGGCGTCGCCGTCGGCGGCCTGTGCACCGGCGCGCATATCCTCGCCGCCGCCGGGCTTCTGTCCAACAAGCGCTGCGCCATCCACTGGGAGAACCTGCCGGGCTTTTCCGAAGCGTTCCCGAAGGCCAACGTCTTTGCCGACCTCTTCGAGATCGACCAGAACATCTACACCTGCGCCGGTGGCACCGCCGCACTCGACATGATGCTGAAGCTGATCGGCGACGACTTTGACGAGAACCTCGTCAACCGCGTCTGCGAGCAGGTGCTGACCGACCGCGTGCGCAGCCCCACCGACCGCCAGCGCCTGCCACTTCGCGCCCGCCTCGGCGTCCAGAACTCGAAAGTGCTGACCATCATCGAACTGATGGAGGGCAATCTGTCGGAGCCGCTGTCACTGATCGAGATCGCCGACCATGTCGACCTGTCGCGCCGCCAGATCGAACGGCTGTTCCGCACCGAGATGGGCCGCTCCCCCGCCCGCTATTATCTGGAAATCCGGCTCGACCGCGCCCGACATCTGCTGATCCAGTCGTCGATGCCGGTGGTCGAGGTGGCGGTCGCCTGCGGCTTCGTCTCGGCCTCGCATTTCTCCAAATGCTACCGAGAACTCTACGCCCGCTCGCCGCAACAGGAGCGCGTCGACCGCAAGCAGCTGCTGGCGGCGTGATCCGATACGCCTTAGAGAATTGTCATGACATTGTCTGGCAAAATGTGATATCCTTATGTCGAAAGGTGTCACATGACCACGAGAACGACTCGATCCGAAAAACTGGACTTGCGTCTTACCGTCGAGGCAAAGCGGACGCTCGCGACCGCAGCCGCCGTTGAACGCCGTTCGCTGAGTGATTTTGTCCTTGAAAGTGCACTTGGGCGCGCCGAGGAAACACTGGCGGACCGACACAGCTTCTCCCTCGACGCAGAAAAATGGGCTGCGTTCATGGCGGCGCTGGATGCCCCCACGCGAGATCTTCCGCGCCTGAAGCGCCTGCTGAGTAAACCGAGCATCTTTTCCGGCCGCGATCCAGCGTGAGCCGGTTTCGTATCGAGAAACTGGCTCGCACGCATCTGGTGGATGTGTTCGATTGCGGCGAACTGCCGCTCAATAGGTTTCTCGCCAGGTACGCACTTCAAAACCAGCAAGCAAATGCTTCGCAAACCTATATTGGTCTCTCCGGCGAAGATGTGGTCGGCTTCTATACGCTCGTGGTTGGTGAAGTCGCCTATGATGGTGCGCCCGAGCGGTTGACGAAAGGCCTTGCGCGCCATCCGGTTCCGATAATGCTGCTGGCGCGTCTCGCGGTCAGCCTGAACTGGCAGGGCAAAGGCGTTGGCCGCGGAATGCTGCGCGATGCCATCCTGCGCAGCCTGCAGGCGGCTGACATTGCAGGCATCCGCGCGGTGACCGTACATGCCAAGGATCACAACGCCCGCGCCTTTTACGAGCGTTATGGTTTCATTCAATCCCCAACCGACCCGCTACACCTCTATGTGCTTGTAAAGGATTTACGGAACCTTTGAGGCACACGTAACCGGTCTGCGTTCCGCCGCCTGAACCTCAGTAGTCGTCGCAGGTGCATTCCGCCGAGGAGATACGGTCGTTCCAGTCACTGCCGCCCAAATTGCGGATCCTGCGCGTGATCTCGATCGAGCGGCCGCCCATCCGAGAATCCTCATAGGCCACGAGCGTGCAGCCGCGGCGAACGATCACCGACGACACACGGTCATTCCAAAACTGGCCGCCACGAAAATTTACGGAATCCTCGGCGCCCATGCCGATGGACCGCCCGCGAAAATTCCCGTTCTCGAACATGATGCAGGCAGCCTGGTTGTATTGGGCGCTGGCGACGTCGGCATAAAGCACAGACGCGACTGCGGTCAGGATGGCAAGACGTCTCATCGGTGTTTCCTCGGTTTGGCCGCGCTCCTGGCTGGATCACGCGGCCCGCCCAGTTTGCCACTGCTTCGGTAGCGGAGGCAAGCCTGGAGCGTAAGCCCGAACAGGTAGGCAGCGGGGCAAGAATGGGACCCGGTTCGGCCAAAGATCACGCTCAACGGAGAAGAGCTTTAGCGGCTGTCGAACATCCAACTGCGGTTTCGCCACATTTTCTCACCGACCAGACAGTCGGTGGTGGACCTCTCCTGCGCCAATATCACCGGCGGATGCGCGGCCTCTTCCGCCGCCCATTGCGGCGAGGCCGGACCGGCGAGTTCCAGCACCAGTTTGCGACGGATGGCTTCGGGAAACTGCGTCCAGTCATTGACCGGGATCATGAAGGCTCCGGGACCGCCAATGACGCAGTCGCTGTAGTAGCGATCGAGATTGCTGACGTCGTAGGCGCCGGAAAAACCGCCTCGCGTCATCAGCGGCAAGCCGTTGATGACGATGCCTTGCTTGATCAGCCCGTCGCGGGTCAGATTGACCGGCGCACCCTGGTTGTTGGGGCCGTCGCCCGAAATGTCGATGACCCGCTTCGTGCCCCGGTAGCCGCTTTCGGCAAACAGGTCGTTGCCGAACTCCAGCGCTCCGGAGATCGAGGTGCGCCGCGCGCTATTGGGCGGCTGCGCCGACAACTGCGCAACCACGCGCTCGGCGTCGGTGCGGCTGGCGATCACCGTCCACGGCACGATGACGCGCTGCCAGGTGGTGCCGGCCCATTCGACATAGGTGACGGCGATCTTGCCATAAGCGCCATCGGCAATGGCTTGCAGCACATTGTCGTGCGTCAGCGCCGCCGCGTAGCCATGACGCTGGATCTCGAGTTCGTCCGGTGACATCGACAGCGAGACATCGACGGCCAGCACCAGCTCGACATCGACGGGCTCGTCAGCAAGGGACGCCGGCGCAAACCAAAGCGTCAGCGCGAACGCGGCACAGCCCGAAAGCATATGTCTAGCACAGGCAAAAGCAGACATTCCACAAGGGTAAGCGAAAACCGCCGGCTTAAAAAGAGAAAAGCCCGGCCGATGGCCAGGCTTTTGCCTTCATGCCCTTTGCGCCCGCCAGCAATCAACTGCGCGGCTTCAAATTCTCCGGATCGTAGAGCGGCTTGTAGCCAACGGCGGCGACTTCGACTGGATAGGTCTCGCCGAAATACTCGATCGTGAGCTTGCGGCCTTCCTGGGCGTACGCCCACGGCAAATAGGCAAGACCGATATTCTTGCCGACGGTCGGCCCGTACGCCATCGAGGTGGTGAAGGACCGGCGGCCGAGTTCGTCGACCAGCGTTTCGCCGGTCTTCGGGTCCATCACCGGCATCGTGCCGACCGGATAGCGGGCCACACCCTTCGAGTCGACATTCTCGGTCATCACCAGCGTGCACAGCATGGCCGGCTGGTGCTCGCGGGCGCGATATTCGACATGCTTGGCCTTGCCGCAGAAATCGTTCTCCTTGACCTTCGGACGCGCAAGATCGGCTTCGAGCAGATTGTACTCGGTCAAAAGGTCGGCGTTCTGCAGCCGCAGGCTCTTTTCCATGCGGCGCGTGTTGGCATAGGTCTCAACGCCGAAGGGCATCACGCCGGTCGAGCGCAAGGCGTCCCAGACGGCCAGGCCGTCCTCGTAGCGCATGTGCAGCTCCCAGCCCTGCTCGCCGACATAGGAGATGCGGAAAGCGGTGACATCCTTGCCGCCGATCCGGACCGGCTTGATTGCCGCGAATGGGAAGTTCTCAACAGAGAGCCCGTCCGGATTTTCGGCCAC
>NZ_RZOL01000199.1:0-11049 GCF_004022985.1 Mesorhizobium sp. M7A.F.Ca.ET.027.02.1.1
CATTGGCGAGTTGCGAGATGTGGACGAGACCGTCGCGCGGGCCGAAGAAGTTGACGAAGGCGCCGAAGTCGGCCGTCTTGACGACCGTGCCTTCGTAGATCTCGCCGACTTCCGGCTCAGCGACGATGGTGTGGATCCACTTCTTCGCCGCCTCGATCTCCTTGGCGTTGGACGAAGCGATCTTGACCGTGCCGTCGTCCTCGATGTTGATCTTGGCGCCGGTCTTTTCGACGATCTCGCGGATCACCTTGCCGCCCGAGCCGATCACGTCACGGATCTTGTCGGTCGGGATGTGCATCACTTCGATGCGCGGTGCGAACTCACCCAGTTCCGAACGCGCGCCGGTCAGAGCATGCGCCATTTCGCCGAGGATGTGCTGGCGGCCATCCTTGGCCTGGTCCAGCGCGATCTTCATGATCTCCTCGGTGATGCCTTCGATCTTGATATCCATCTGCAGCGAGGTGATGCCGTTCGCGGTGCCGGCGACCTTGAAGTCCATGTCGCCGAGGTGATCCTCATCACCAAGGATGTCGGACAGAACGGCGAAACGCTCGCCTTCCTTGATCAGGCCCATGGCGATACCGGCGACCGGCTTTGCCAGCGGCACGCCGGCATCCATCAGCGCCAGCGAGGTGCCGCAGACGGTGGCCATCGACGACGAACCGTTGGACTCGGTGATCTCCGAGACGACGCGCAGAGTGTAGGGGAACTGGTCGGCACTCGGCAGCATCGGGCGAATGGCGCGCCAGGCGAGCTTGCCATGGCCGATTTCGCGGCGGCCCGGCGAACCCATGCGGCCGGTCTCTCCGACGGAGTAGGGAGGGAAGTTGTAGTGAAGAAGGAACTTCTCCTTGTACATGCCGGTCAGCGAATCGACATACTGCTCGTCCTCGCCGGTGCCGAGCGTGGCAACGACCAGCGCCTGGGTCTCGCCGCGGGTGAACAGCGCCGAACCGTGGGTGCGTGGCAGGACGCCGACTTCAGAGACGATCTTGCGGACTGTCTTCAGGTCACGGCCATCGATGCGCGAACCGGTGTCGAGGATGTTCCAGCGCACGACCTTGGCCTGGAGTTCCTTGAATACCGAACCGATCTGCTCGGAGGTGTACTTGGCATCTTCGCCTTCGGCCGGGGCAAACGCTGCCTTGACCTTCGCCTTGACGGCATCGACGGCGGCGTAACGCTTCTGCTTGTCGACGTTCTTGTAGGCATTGCTGAGTTCGTCACCGACGATCTTCAGCATCTCGGCTTCAAGGGCGGAATAATCCGGCGCGGTGAAGTCGCGCGGCTCCTTGGCGGCGACTTCGGCCAGCTTGATGATGGCGTCGATGACCGGCTGGAAGCCCTTGTGGCCGAACATGACGGCGCCGAGCATCAGCTCTTCGCCCAATTCCTTGGCCTCGGACTCAACCATCAGCACGGCGTCGGTGGTGCCGGCGACGATCAGGTCGAGCTTCGATTCCTGCATCTCGTCGACATGCGGGTTGAGCACGTATTCGCCGTTGATATAGCCGACGCGGGCGCCGCCGATCGGGCCCATGAAGGGCACGCCCGAGAGCGTCAGGGCAGCCGAGGTGGCCACGATCGACAGGATGTCGGGATCGTTCTCGAGGTCATGCTGGACGACGGTGACGACGATCTGCGTGTCGTTCTTGTAGCCGGAGGCGAAGAGCGGGCGGATCGGGCGGTCGATGAGGCGGGAAACCAGCGTTTCCTTCTCGCTCGGACGGCCTTCACGCTTGAAATAGCCACCCGGGATCTTGCCGGCGGCGTAGGTCTTTTCCTGGTAGTTGACGGTCAGCGGGAAGAAATCGAGGCCGGGCTTCGGCTCCTTCATCGAAACAACGGTGGCGAGAACCTTGGTCTCGCCGTAGGTGGCGAGCACCGCGCCGTCAGCCTGGCGTGCGATCTTGCCGGTTTCGAGGATGAGCGGACGGCCGCCCCATTCGATTTCCACTTTGTGGTGATTGAACATGTCTTGTCCTTAATATGAGGAAAGGGCCGCGCCGTTTCACGGTGCGCGGATGCCCTTTCCCTGGCTTCCTTTCTCGGGCAGCCACGGGCAAGACAACGGGAAGCTCGGGTAATTTCGGCGCGGCGAGCGCGCGCGAGCGTCCTGCAATCCTGCCCCATGACCGTCCATGGGCGGTTTCGAGTGCCCTCTGCACGATCGAAACCGGGTCTGGCCAGTCGATGCGACTGGCAGAATGCGCGACCGGCGGGCTCTCCTTCGAAAGCCCGCCGGTCAATTCGTCAACGGCGCAGACCGAGCTTCTCGATCAACGTCTGGTAGCGCGCGTCGTCCTTGCGCTTGAGATAATCAAGCAGGCTGCGGCGCTGAGAGACGAGAGCAAGCAGACCACGGCGGGAATGGTTATCCTTCTTGTGGTCCTTGAAATGGTCGGTCAGGTTCTTGATGCGCTCGGAAAGGATGGCCACCTGGACTTCCGGAGACCCGGTATCGCCCTTGGCGGTTGCGAATTCACCCATCAATTCCTGTTTGCGCTCGGCAGTAATCGACATCGTGTTTTTCCTTATCTGTTTGAGGAAACGGGTCGCCCTCAGCCGGGATGTCGTCCAGCAGGGGCCGGTGCAAGCAAAGCGTCACAGCGCTATGCTGCGGCGCATATAGTGCAATTCCCCGGAAAACACCAGCCCAATTCACCAGCCGGCTTTTCAGGCCCAAAATGGCAGGTTTATCCTTGTCAAAGCCATTTCTTCCATTTGAAGAAGGCGATCAGCCCGAACGCGACAAGCGCCATGAACAGCAGCGACAAGGGATAGCCATAATAGGCCTTCAGTTCCGGCATGTTCCAGGGCGAAGACTCCGGGTCGAAATTCATGCCCCAGATGCCGACCAGGAAGGTGAGCGGCATGAAGATGACCGATACGATGGTGAGATAGCTGATGACGTCGTTGGTGCGCGCCTGGCTCAGCGACAGGTGCATCTCGATCAGGCCGGTCAGCATGTCGCGCTGGGTTTCGATCAGTTCGATCAGCCGCAGCGCATGGTCGAGCGTGTCGTTGAGGAAGATCTTGGTCTCGGCCTTCACGTAGGGCACGTCGTTGCGGATCAGCGTCGCCAGCGCATCGCGCATCGGCCAAAGCACGCCTTTCAGCACGTTGGCGTCGCGCCGCAATTCATGCAGTTGCCGCATCTGATGCTTGTGCGGCGAATGCAGCATCTCGTCCTCGATGCTGTCGACCGTGTCGCCGGCGGCCTCGATCGGCGGAAAGTAGCTGTCGACGATGGCGTCGATCAGCGCATAGGCGAGGTAATCGGCACCGCGGGCGCGCAGCCGGTTGGGCGCCGAACTTTCGATGCGCTTGCGCACCGGATCGAACGGATCGCCTTCCCGCTCCTGGAAGGTGACGACGAAGTTGCTGCCGAAGAAGACGGCGATCTGCTCATAGCGATGCGAGGTGACGTCGTCGATCATCCTGACGACGACGAAGGCATGGTCCTCGAAGAAGTCGACCTTCGGCCGCTGGCCGGTGTTGACGACGTCCTCCAGCGCCAGCGGATGCAGGCTGAAAATGCGGCCGATCTCCTCGATCAGCGGGATGTTGGCGAGGCCGGTGCAGTCGAGCCAGAGGACCGGCCATTTGTCGCAATGGGTGTTGAGGTCGTCGATGCTGGCATTTTCGATGGTCTTGAATTTTTCGGGCGAGATCAGCGTCAGCCTGAGTTCGCTGCGACGCGCCGAGGGGTCGGCGATCAGCGTGCCCGGCGACGCACCGACTGGCGGCCGCCGCGTCTTCACCGGCGCACGCGTCTTCACGGTCTCAGTCTTTGCCATATGCCCCTCGTGCGAGTCCTCGCCTTGACATTAGACGACAGGAGTCACCCGGCAAAGACCCGCTTGGGCTTGAACATGCCTTGCTCGATGGCACCGATGGCGACCAGCTTGCCGCGCGCCGTGGCGCAGGCTTCCTCGGCTTCCACCGGTGCATCGCGGCCGCGGATGATGACTGGGTTGCCAAGGCGGATCTTGGTCGCCGCATCGTCGCTGATGGCGATCTGCGGCAGGCAATCGAGGGCAGCCGATGTGTCGACCAGGAGCGCATCGATGGCGTCGAAATCGATTGGCACTTCCACCTTGTCGGCAGCCTCGGCCGTATCGGCGGCTTCTGTCGTGTCGGCGATATCAGCCGCGTCGGCGCTGTCTTCCTCCTGCACACCGAAACGGGCGGCTTCCAGTTCGGCGATGGTGACGAAGTCTTCCGAGGTGAACGGCTCGACCTCGACCCGGCGCAATTCGGAGATATGGCCGAAACAGCCCATGTCGCGGCCCATGTCGCGGGCAAGCGAGCGCACATAGGTGCCCTTGCCGCATTCGACCTCGAAAACAGTATGGTCGGCGCTGTGTTCGACAATGTCCAGACGGCCGATCTCGATCTCTCGCGCGGGTATGTCGACCGTCGCGCCGTCGCGGGCCAGATCATAGGCGCGCTCGCCCGCGATCTTGATGGCCGAGAATTGCGGCGGCGTCTGCATGATGACGCCGGTGTATTTCGGCAGCAGGGCGAGCACCTCGGCTTCCGACGGACGCAGATCGGACTCCTTCGTCACCGGACCTTCGAGGTCATCGGTGGAGCGCTCCTGCCCCCATGCGACGGTGAAGCGATAGATCTTGGCGCCGTCCTGCACGTAGGGAACGGTCTTGGTGGCCTCGCCAAGCGCGATCGGCAGCATGCCGGACGCCAGCGGGTCGAGCGTGCCGGCATGGCCGGCCTTTTCGGCCTGGAACAGCCATTTGATCTTGGAGACGGCTTCGGTCGAGCCCATGCCGACCGGCTTGTCCAGGATCAGCCAGCCCGAGATCGGCCGGCCCTTCTTCTTGCCGCGGCGCGCCACTATTCGGTGTCCTTGTTGTCGTCTTTGTCCTGGTGCGCGTTTTGCTGGTCCTCAGGATCCAGATCGCGCGCCACTTCCGGCGATTTCAAGAGGTCGTTGATCCTGGCGAAATTGTCGAAGGAGGTGTCGAGCTTGAAGCGAAACTCCGGCATGAATTTCATCTGCCGCAGCGCGCCGGAGACACGGCCACGGATGAATTTCGCATGCTTGTTCAGCGCCTCGACCACCGCATCGGTATCCTTGGCGCCGAGTGGCGAAACGAAAGCGGTAGCGACCTTCAAATCGGGCGACATGCGCACTTCCGAGACCGACACCACGGTGTTCTCGATCAGCGGATCGATGATCTCGCCGCGCTGCAGGGTTTCGGACAGCGCATGGCGCACCTGTTCGGCGACGCGCAGCATGCGCTGGGATGGGCTGGATGTGGTTGGACGGGGCATTTTTCTCTATCCTGAAGCGTGAGGCGCGGGATGGGACCGTGCCGCATGTCTCATATGGGTCGTTCTCAATAGACCTCGGGCGGCGGCCTTTCGGCCACCGCCCGGTATGGACAAGTCACTCGAACTCAGAGTGTCCGGGTCACCATCTCGACGCGGAAGCACTCGATGACGTCGCCGACGCGCATGTCCTCGTAGTTTTGGAAGGCCATGCCGCACTCCTGGCCGCCGGGGACTTCCGAAACTTCGTCCTTGAAGCGCTTCAGGGTCTTCAACGTCCCTTCGTGGATGACGACGTTGTCACGGATCAGGCGCACACCCGCGCCACGCTCGACCTTGCCTTCGGTGACACGGCAGCCGGCGATCTTGCCGACCTTGGTGATGTCGAAGATCTCGAGGATCTGCGCGTTGCCGATGAAGGTCTCGCGACGCTCCGGCGACAGCAGGCCCGACAGAGCCGCCTTCACGTCATCCACGAGGTTGTAGATGATCGAGTAGTAGCGGATCTCGATGCCAGCCGCCGCTGCGGCGGCACGCGCCTGGACGTTGGCGCGGACGTTGAAGCCGATGATCGCGGCACCCGAAGTCTCCGCCAGCGACACGTCGCTTTCGGTGATGGCGCCGGCGCCGGCATGGACGATGCGCGCACGCACTTCGTCGGTGCCGAGTTTGTCGAGTGCGGCGTTGATCGCCTCGATCGAGCCCTGCACGTCGCCCTTGATGACCAGCGGGAATTCCTTCAGCCCGCTTGTCTGCAATTGCGACATCATCTGCTCAAGCGAACCGCGCTGGCCGGCATGCTTGGCAACCGCCTTCTCGCGCGCCAGCCGCTGGCGGTATTCGGTGATCTCGCGGGCACGGGCCTCGTTGTTGACCACGGCGAAGCGATCGCCGGCCTGCGGGGTGCCCTGCAAGCCAAGCACTTCCACCGGCATCGCCGGCGGCGCTTCCTTGATCTGCACGCCACGATCGTTGACCAGCGCACGCACCCGGCCCCATTCGTTGCCGGCAACAAGGATGTCGCCCGGCATCAGCGTGCCGGTCTGCACCAGCACGGTCGCGACGGGGCCACGGCCCTTGTCGAGCTGGGCTTCGATGACGACACCCTCGGCGGTACGATCCGGATTGGCCTTCAGGTCGAGAATTTCGGCCTGCAGCAGGATCGCCTCGAGCAGCTTGTCGAGATTGGTGCCCTTGGTCGCCGACACTTCGACGTCCAGAACTTCACCGCCCATGGATTCGACGAAAACCTCGTGGCGCAGCAGTTCGGAGCGCACTTTCTGCGGATCGGCATCATGCTTGTCGATCTTGTTGATCGCCACGATGATCGGAACGCCGGCCGCCTTGGCATGGCTGATCGATTCGATCGTCTGCGGCATGACGCTGTCGTCGGCGGCAACCACCAGGATGGCAATGTCGGTCGCCTGGGCGCCACGAGCACGCATCGCCGTGAAGGCGGCGTGGCCGGGCGTGTCGATGAAGGTGATCTTGTGACCGTTCTTCTCGACCTGGTAGGCGCCGATATGCTGGGTGATGCCGCCGGCTTCGCCGGAGACGACATTGGCGTTGCGGATCGCGTCGAGCAGCGAGGTCTTGCCATGATCGACGTGACCCATGATCGTCACGACCGGCGGACGCGAAACCAGGTCCTCGGCATTGTCGGCGATGTTGAACAGGCCTTCCTCGATGTCGGACTCGGCGACGCGGCGGACCGTGTGGCCGAATTCGGTAGCAACCAGCTCGGCCGTGTCGGCATCGATGACGTCGCCCGGCTTCAGGATCTGGCCCTGCTTCATGAAGAACTTGACCAGGTCGACCGCGCGCTCGGACATGCGTTGCGCCAGTTCCTGGATGGTAATGGTCTCTGGCAGGATCACTTCGCGCATGACTTTCTCGCGCGGCTCATTGTGCATCGCGCGCTTGAATTTTTCCTGGCGGCGACGCATCGACGACAGCGAACGGGCTCGCGCGTCTTCGTCGGACAATGCTGAATTCAGCGTCAGCTTGCCGCGGCGGCGGTCTTCCTCGGCCTTGGTCGGCTTGGCCGGACGCGCCACTTCGGGCGTGACCGGACGGCGCACCGGTGCGCCGGCACCAACACGCTTCGGCTTGGCCACTTCCTCGTCATCGACCGTTGCCAGTTCGGCAGCCAATGGCGCGCGTCGACGGGCCTCTTCCTCAGCCCGACGGCGGGATTCGGCCTCGGTCTGCAACCGCGCCTCTTCCTCGGCCTGGCGGCGTGCGGATTCATCGCGTTCGCGCTTGCGGCGCTCTTCGTCCTCGGCGCGACGCTTGGCATCCTCGGCGGCGCGCTGGCGGTCCTCGACCTCGCGAACCTTCGAGCCCTCGAGCGCCCTGCGGCGTGCTTCCATTTCACTGCGCGAAAGCTCGTTCAGCACCATGCCGCTACGTTCGACCGGGGCCGGTGGCGGTGGTGGCGCCTTCGGTGCTTCCGGCACGACGACGGGTGCGGCCACGACCGCCGGCTTCGGTGTGAAGACCGGGGCGGCAACAGGCTCCGGCTTGTCGCCGGGCATCGAGAACTTGCGCTTCTTGGTTTCGACGACGACCTGCTTGGTGCGGCCGTGCGAGAAGTTCTGGCGCACAGTGCCCTGCTCCATACCGGGGCGCTTCAGCGTCAAGGTCTTCTTCGGCGTCACACTCAGCGTATTGTCGTCACCCGATTTCGTATCGCTCATTCCATATCCTCTGCGGCATCATCTTCGTCAGCAACAGCCGCAAGCATTGCCAGATCGTCCGGGGAACCGCCCCGATACCGGTCGAGCGCAACCATGCGCTTCTGGACCGCCCTGCCCGCGTCTCCCGCGAGAACGGCAGCATGTATCACATTTGTACCCCCCAATGCCAAGCTCAACTCGGCCTCGGAGAAAAGTTTGTAGGCAAGGGTGGCGGGCCCGCCGAGATGGACTGTCGCCCGTCGCGCCTGGCTGATCTTGCGCACGCCGTCATCGGACGCCTCGGTCGCGTGGAGCACGAAAAGCGCCAATCCGCCGCGAACAGCACTTTCGACCTTGGTAGCACCAAGCGAAATTGCGCCTGCCTTACGGGCAAGACCAAGCATGCCCAGAGCGTGCCTGGAAAGCAGCCCGTCGATCATGCCGCCAAGATCGGGCGGCACGACCACCTGTGCCTTGAAGGCGCGGGCAAAGAGGTTCTTCGCCGCAGCCTTGTCGATATGTAGGCGGTCGGCGCTCACCCAGCAACCGCGGCCGCGCAGATTTCTCTTGATGTCGGGAACGACGGCCGAATCCGGGCCGACGACGAACCGGATCAGATCATCCGGTTCGGCTTGTTTGCGCGTAACGATGCAGGTGCGATCGTTCATCTCGTCCAGGGGCGGGTTCGGTGCGATGCGGTTTCACCTCACGCACCAACGGCTTCGTCAGCCGAGACTTCTTCGGCTGCAAGCTCGTCTTCGGTGATCCAGCCGGCCTTGAGGCGGGCGGCCAGAACCATCTGTTCGGCGTCCGCGCGGGTCACGCCATGATTGGCCAGCACGCCCGGATAGACCTTTGTCTCGCCGTCCTTGCGTTCCTTCCAGCCGGTCAGGTCGTCGGCGGCATAGCCGGCGAAATCCTCGATCGTCTTCACGCCGTCCTCGCCAAGCGTCACCATCATGGCGGTGGTGACGCCGGGGATTTCGCGCAACTCGTCCGAAACACCGAGCGCCTTGCGCTTGTCATCGTGCTCGGCCTCGATCTTCTCCAGATATTCGCGGGCGCGGGTCTGGATTTCCGAAGCGGTGTCCTCGTCGAAACCGTCGATCGAGGCGATCTCGCCGGAATCGACATACGCGACTTCCTCGACGCTGGTGAAGCCTTCGGAGGCCAGCACCTGGCCGACCATCTCGTCGACGTCGAGGGCTTCCATGAACAGCGACGAACGCTCTACGAATTCCTTCTGGCGACGCTCGGATTCTTCGGCCTCGGTGAGGATGTCGATATCCCAACCGGTCAGCTGCGAAGCGAGACGCACGTTCTGGCCGCGGCGGCCGATGGCCAGCGACAGCTGGTCGTCGGGAACCACGACTTCGATGCGCTCGGCATCCTCGTCGAGCACGACCTTGGCGACTTCCGCCGGCTGCAGCGCGTTGACGATGAAGGACGCCGCAGAAGGCGACCACGGAATGATGTCGATCTTCTCGCCCTGCAATTCGCCCACGACGGCCTGGACGCGGCTGCCGCGCATGCCGACGCAGGCGCCGACCGGATCGATCGAGCTGTCGCGCGAGATGACGGCGATCTTGGCGCGCGAACCTGGGTCGCGGGCGACCGATTTGATCTCGATGATGCCGTCATAGATTTCCGGCACTTCCATGGTGAACAGCTTGGCCATGAACTGCGGATGGGTACGCGACAGGAAGATCTGCGGGCCGCGCTGCTCGCGGCGCACATCGTAGACATAGGCGCGGACGCGGTCGCCATATTTGTAGTTCTCGCGCGGGATCAGCTCATCGCGACGGATGATCGCTTCGCCGCGGCCGAGATCGACGATGACGTTGCCGTATTCGACGCGCTTGACGGTACCGTTGACGATCTCGCCGATGCGGTCCTTGTACTCGTCATACTGGCGGTCGCGTTCGGCCTCGCGGACCTTCTGCACGATGACCTGCTTGGCCGACTGGGCAGCGATGCGGCCGAAATCCATGGGCGGCAGCTGTTCGGCGATGAAGTCGCCGAGCTGGGCGTCGGGATTGCGCTCGCGAGCCGAGGAAATGGCGATCTGCGTGGCGTAGTCATCGACCTTCTCGACCACTTCCATCAGCCGCTGCAGCTTCATCTCACCGGTGTTCGGGTTGATGTCGGCGCGGATGTTGGTCTCCTGACCGTAACGCGAGCGCGCCGCCTTCTGGATCGCATCGGCCATGGCGGCGATGACGATCGACTTGTCGATCGACTTTTCACGCGCGACCGCGTCGGCGATCTGCAGCAATTCAAGTCTGTTGGCGCTTACAACCATCGTTTTTCTCCGGAGCTTGTTTGCCGGGCCTTTGCGCCCGGCAGCTCAATCATAGTTCCTGTTCGTGGTCTTCCGTGGCGTCCGCTTCCGCACCCGACTCGTCGTCGTCCGGTTCGCCGCGGCGCTTCTTGGCTTCCTTGCGCGCCCTGTTGTCCTTCGACAGGGCATCGCGGATGAGATCGTCGGTCAGGATCAGGCGCACGTCGGCAATCGCATCGTAGGGGACACGCACCGTCGGCTCCTCGCCATAGGCTGCCTTGTCGCGCTCGATCAGCACATCGTCTTCGCCGGCTTCGGCGATCTTGCCCTTGAAGCGCTTGCGGTCGGCGACGACCATCGATGTTTCCATCTTCACCAGATGACCCGTCCAGGTCGTGAAATCCGATTTACGGACCAGTGGCCGGTCGATGCCGGGCGACGAGACTTCGAGGTGATAGGCCTTTTCGATCGGATCATCGACGTCGAGCGCCGGCGACACAGCGCGGCTGACCTCTTCGCAATCTTCGACGGTCATGGTGCCGTCCTCGCGTTCGGCCATGATCTGCAGCGTCAGCCCGTTCTGGCCCGACAGATGCACCCGCACGAGGCGGAAGCCGATGCCGCGCAGAACCGGCTGGACGATCAGCGCGATGCGCGCATCGATGCCGCTTTCGCGGATGATGCGATCGTCGCCCTCGCTTGCCGTTGCAGTCATTGAAGCCCTGTCGTTCTCTACCAAGTTATCGGCAGGTAATAAAAAAGAGCGGGACCGGGTGGACCCACTCTTCGTCATAC
>NZ_RZOL01000019.1:0-34831 GCF_004022985.1 Mesorhizobium sp. M7A.F.Ca.ET.027.02.1.1
CGACGTTATCTGTGTCAATGTCGAGATTGGACAAAAACGATATTTGCCGGAGGGGATGACGGCAAGGATTCGGCTTCTTCAGCGACAAAATGCATACCCGATGTTGTTGCTGAACTTGAACTACATCAAGGCGTTCTGGCTAGGACGATATCGGTCAGTTCGGTTCTTGGGCAAGGCGGTTCTTGCCTGTTTGAGCTTTGGTGTCTTGAGTTTCCCGTTCTTGCTCAAGAGGTCATTCGTGCGGGTGACTTCATGAAAGAAGCCAGCCTGTGGAAGTTGGTGGAAGCCATCGTAATACGAATTGTTCCTGGTCTTCTGAACATAGCGACGTTGCTGTACATCGGCAGCCATCTGGAGACTGGACAGTACGGTGTTTTCAGCACGACGATTGCGACAGTTTCATTTATTTCGACACTTGTTTTTGGAGTCGCGACCTATTCGATAATGCCGGTTTCCGCAAAAATGCATGCCGCGGGAATGGGTAGAGAGTACGTATCGTCCATTTTGACCGTGCTGGCAGTTGTGGTGTTGTTTGTCGTTCTGGCTGGACTGGCAATGACGTGGCTGGGATTTGGCAATGCCGTTGCCGCGACCATCATCGTTTCTTTCGGCTTGCACACCGCACTTCAAGAGATTTTGAGGTCACAACTGCGTTTGTGGGCGTACGGTTGGTCGGCGATTGGCCAGGCCGTCGCATACCAGGCAGGAGCCATAATCCTGCTTGTCGGCGATGCGAAAGTAGGCTCGGCTCTTGCAGCCTTTTCGCTCAGCTATTTCGTCGGAGCGCTGATTTCATTTGCCTTCCTGGGACCTATGAATCTGAGACGGCCTGGCTTTTCCTATCTTGCCGGGTCTCTGGTTACAGGCTGGGGATTTGTGTTGAGCAATCTGGCCGAGAGCGGCGTGTTTGTCGGCATTCGATACATTGTTTTGTTGCTTGGCTCCGAGACCCATCTCGGTGTCTTCTCGTTTTGCGTCGATCTTTCACAACGGTCCGTCGGCTTCTTCATGAATGCGGCCAGCTTCGTATTTGTGCCAAGGGCGTTTCTCAGTGCCGCAAATGGAAACGTCAGGGAGTTTCGGCGCGGACTGTTCGAGGGAGCGGCCATCGCACTCATTTTTGCGACCGTGGCCGCGGCCGGAATAGTTGGCCTGTTTTTCTCGGGCCATGCATCCGGATGGCTGGGGAAGTCTTTTGATCCTGTGGTGTTCGGGATCGTTTCTTGTGCTGTTCTGGTCAACAGGACGAAGAAAGTGATCATCGATCCTTTTGCGCTTAGGTCGAGCAAAGCGATGACGTTGACCTATTCCTACGCGATAGGGGCGTTGGCTTGCTGTTGTCTGGCGGCATTGGGCCTTTGGTGGCGGGTGCCTCTTGGCAGTGAAATGGCATTTTTGTTCGGATATGTCGTTGCCGCTGGCTGTTCCTTTTTCGCATTGAGGAATGTGATTGCAGATCAAGGGCCTGGTGCGAAACAGCGCACCGTTTTGATGGTCGGTCCGGATGCCAGAAATGAATGAGAAGAAAGCATTCTACGACGAGAAAAACAGGCGCATCGTCCATGTCGGCACGGTGGCTGATGACGACTATTGGGATTCTCACTGGGCGGAAGGGATTGTCTTGAGGCCGGATCGCTTTGTCGTTGAAACCACCAAGCGATACCTGACCGGATCGGCCAAGATCCTGGACGCTGGATGTGGCTTGGCCAATACGGTCCATGGCCTCGACCAGGCAGGCTTTTCCGCCTACGGGATCGACTTCGCGCAGAAGACCGTGGGGATGGTGAATCGTGCCGCGCCCCATTTGCAAGTGACCGTGGGGGATGTTCGAGCAACGGGCTTCGCGGACCAATTCTTCGATGGGGTGTGGTCTCTGGGGGTGATCGAGCACTTCTTCGACGGTTACGATGAGATCGCATTGGAGATGAAGCGCATCATCCGGTCAGGAGGAGTTGCCTTCGTGACAGTGCCGAGCATTTCTCCTCTCCGGCGGCTGAAGATCAGAATGGGTCTCTATCCCAGGTTTCCAGGTGAACGGGCCGGATTTTACCAGTTCGTTCTTGAGCCGTCTTCGATTGTTTCCAATTTCGAACAGCACGGCTTCAAGCTTCTGGGATCACAGCCGAGGGGAGGCTTCAAGGGGCTGAAGGACGAGACATTTTTCTCCAAGCCGATGCAGGCCTGGTACGACAGTAAGAATGGAATCCTGAGAGGTTTGCGTGCTGCTGCGGACCGGTTGCTCGGCCCATTTTCGCATCATACGCGGCTCTACGTCTTCCACAGGATATAGCGCGGATGTCAAATCCGAGTGGGCGCAGATCGCCAAACGAAACCGGTGGTGAAGCAGTGTCGATATTGCGAAAGTTTGTTCGCACGAATGTGGCCATTTCCGAGTTCCTGGACAGTGCTCTGCCGCGGCGCCTTCGCATCGACGGCAACCGGACCTTTGCGACGGAGATAGCACCTCCCTTACTTACCTCAAACGCTCGGGTTTACGATCTTGGCGGGGGTGCCAGGCCGTTCGTCAGTCTTTCGGAGAAGCGGCGCCTGGGGCTTTTTGTCGTTGGGCTCGACCTCGACGCGGAAGAGTTGTCGAAAGCGCCACGCGGAATATACGACGAGGAGATTGAAGCGGACCTTACCTCGTTTAGGGGGAGGGGCGATGCCGACGTCGTCATTTGCCAAGCAACGCTCGAGCACATCCGTGATGGCGAGGGCGCCCTGCGCGGCATTGCCAGTTGCGTGAAACCGGGAGGCATGGTTGCCATTTTCTCGCCCTCGCGCAACGCCGTTTTTGCCAGATTGAATCGGGTCCTGCCGGAGGGGATGAAGCGACGGCTGCTTTTTGCGATCTATCCTGAAAAGGGCATGGGTCATGACGGGTTTCCGGCCTTCTACGACAAGTGCTTGCCCAGTGACGTCGAAACAATCGCAAAACGGAACGACCTGGAACTTATCGAGCGCCGTCTGTTCTGGAAAAGCTCCTACTTCTATTTTTTCGTGCCGGCCTTTCTTGCCTGGCGCATCTGGTTAGGCGTTTCGGCCCTGTTCCTCCGCAAGGATGCCGCTGAAACCTACGCCTATGTCTTTCGGCGAAAACAGTGAGTTCCCGCGGCCCATGAAAAGGAAGCTCGCGCTGATCGCCATTCCGCTCGACAGAAGAGGCGGTGCCGAAACCATCCTGAAACTTGTTGCGCGCGCACTCGCGAGGCGACCCGACTGGGACGTCGAAATCGGCTTCTTGGGTAGCCAGGCGGCGGGCGAGGCCGCTGGATCACACCAGGACGGAATTCGGTGCAGCTACGGCTATGGCGGCGGCAAGGCCATGAGCGAGTTTTTGCTCGCCCCGCGGCTGATCCGGCGTCGGTACGATTTGGTGTTCTCGAGCCACGCACGGGTAAACTCGTTTCTGGCTGCCGCCCGAAGCGTTGGACTTCTCCGCAGCCATAGGCTGGTCGCCCGCGAGTCCACGGTACTTTTGGATCGCTTCAAGGGTCCTCGCGCGCTCGCTTACAAGGCGCTCTACGCTGCCTATGGCAGCCAGGACATGATAGTCGCGCAAACGAGCTATATGAATGAACGCCTGCGTGACGTATTGCCCCGGCGAGCAATCGCCAAGCTGTGTACTTTGCCCAACCCGGTCGACGAAGATCTCATCGTCAAAATGTCCATGGAAGCATCGTCGGGGCACGACGCCGAGATACTTTCACGCCGTCCGCAGATAGTCTGGTGCGGCCGGCTGATTGATGTGAAGCGTCCGATGATCGCGGTTGATGTGCTGGCCGAAGTCAGACGAAGGACCGGCGAGGATTATGAGCTGACCATGGTTGGCTCTGGCCCCATGGAAGCGGAGTTGAGAGCCCGCGCCGGCAAGCTTGATCTGACCTCGCGACTCAATCTGCTCGGCCAGAGAGACAACCCGTTTCCGCTGTTTCGCGCAGCGCGTGCCGGCATTCTCACGTCGGCGACGGAGGGATTTCCCAACGTCCTTCTGGAAATGATGGCTTGCCGGATTCCCGGCATCGTCACCACCCCCTGTGCGGGAGATCTGGACATGCTGTCGGGCCTGGAGATTTCAGCCGGCTTTGGCGCGTCGGAAATTGCGGAAGCACTGCTGAAGGTCATTCAAGGTGGTGATCGGTCGGCCTTGTACGGAAAGACCTTGTCGGAAAGATCGCCGGATCGGTTTGCGGATATGCTGTTGAGAACGCCGTTGTCATATCCGGGTGCGCAGCGATGACGGCCGTTGCTCGCAACAAGATAGTCGTCTCGATAAACACATCCTGGAATGTCGTCAATTTTCGCAAGGGACTGATCGAGGCGCTGCGGAGCCGCGGCTATGACGTGGTCGTCGTCGCGCCGAGAGACGAGTATTCTCCGCTGATTGCGGCCATGGACTGCCGCTATGTCGAACTCGACATGGACAATTCCGGCACGTCACCGTTGCGGGATTTGGTCCTTCTGTGGCGCTACTGGCGTCTCTTGCGGCGCGAGAGACCGCTGGCCTTTGTCGGCTTCACGATCAAGCCCAATGTGTTCGGCTCCATCGCGGCCAATCTGAACGGCATTCCCGTCATCAACAACATTTCGGGATTGGGGACAGCGTTCGTCCGCGGTGGTCTGCTGCTCAGGATTGCCAAGGCCTTGTACCGGGTGGCATTGGCCCGTTCCAAAATGGTTTTCTTCCAGAATGACGATGACCGGATGCTGTTCGTCAACGAACGCCTGGTTCGCAAGGATCGAACCGCGCTTTTGCCTGGCTCCGGCATCGACCTCGTGCGTTTTGCCCCTTCGCCCGAAGCGCGCACCGGGTCTGGCGCCATCATCTTTCTTCTCGTGGCCCGGCTTCTCTGGGACAAGGGTGTCGGCGAGTTCATCACGGCGGCTCGTCGGGTTTGCCGTGAGGTGCCCGGAGTGCGTTTCCAGCTACTCGGCTTTCTTGATGTCGAAAACCGGACCGCGGTCAACCGCGAACACGTGGAAAAATGGGTTGGCGAGGGATTGGTCGAATATCTCGGCTCCACCGACGATGTGCGGCCTTTCATTGGTGCCGCGGATTGTGTCGTGTTGCCCTCCTACAGGGAGGGAACGCCGCGCTCGCTGCTCGAGGCGGCTGCGATGGGCAAGCCGCTGATCGCAACCGACGTGCCAGGATGCAGGGAAGTGGTGGACCACGCGGTCAATGGCTTCCTATGCAAGGTGAGGGACCCTGATGACCTTGCGAGCAAGATGGTCGAGTTTGCGCGGCTGGACGACTCGTCCAGGGACAGGATGGGAGCCCAGAGCAGAAACAAGGTCGAGCGGCAGTTTTCGGAAACGATCGTCATCGAGAAGTACATGCAGCAGATAGAAAGACTGAGCGCCCTTGCGGCGAAATGAGCGGACCGGCCGCACAGGGTCGGAGGGAGGATAGTTTTGTCAGTCAGGAGCATAGCGTTGCTTGCCGTCGTGGCAGTTTTGTTTGGTGTTGGCTTTCTGGGCATCATCGTGATGCAGAGGGGCGGCCCGTCCCCCGCGAAGCCGGTAGCCGAGCTCAAGCCGTTTGACGGCAAGCTCGCCATTCCATCGGTCGATGATCTGCGTGTCGGCGGTCGCAAGATCCTGCTGTGCGGGGCGTCGTTTTCCAGGCCTCAGGCCATGCGCCTCCTGGTGACGGAAGCGGCGCGCCGAGACTACCAGGGGCTCGTCCTGGCCTGCAAACCTGTCGGTGCCGGAACACCTTGCGACGGCAAGATCGCTTCCAGGGTTGGCGATAACCTTGTTGTGCAGTGCCTGACGGCTGAGGGGGAAGATTTGGCCACCATACTCACGCAGGGCGGAATTCTCTGCGGCCAGCCGGTTCAGGCCGGCGCAACGTACAAACCTTGCTGAGCAGGTCGCCAGTCAGACCAGAGGCTCTTGCGGCGAAGTGAGTGGGTCTTGTTCTTAAGCTGGCCGGCTGCCCGCAGTTGGGTATTTATGGGTCCTTTATTGGGTATGTCGGTTCTTGAATTTTCGGGTATTTTTGGGTATATTTGCGGGTATGACCCTGAAGATCGACTCTCTGCAAATTACCACCGAGATCCTTGCCCTGGTCTCGGAGATCGACGAATTCAAAGGGGCTTGGCGAGCGCTGGGCGCGCTTGCTCCGGAACGCTTATCGGCTCTGCGCCGCGTTGCGACCATCGAGAGCATCGGCTCTTCTACCCGTATCGAAGGAAGCAGGCTTACTGACGGCGAAGTGGAGCGGCTGCTCGCCAACCTCGACATCAAATTCTTTGAGTCCCGAGACGAGCAGGAAGTCGCCGGATATGCGCAGGTCATGGAAATGATCTTCGCGCATTTCGATGCGATTGATCTGACCGAAAACCACCTGACACAGCTACACCGTGACCTGCTGGCGTTCAGCAACAAGGATGAACGCCACCGCGGTGCATATAAGACACTCGCCAATAATGTCAGTGCGTTCGATGCCGACGGAAAAGAGATCGGCGTCATCTTCGAAACGGCGACGCCTTTCGATACGCCGAAGCGGATGAAAGAGCTTGTCGAGTGGACACGCGACACACTCAACGAGCAAAGCCTGCACCCTCTGCTCGTCGTCGCAATCTTCACGGTGGTGTTTCTGGAGATACACCCATTCCAGGACGGCAATGGAAGGCTGTCACGCGTTCTGACGACGCTCCTGCTGATGCGCAGCGGATATGCGTATGTGCCTTACTCTTCCCTCGAAAGTGTGATTGAGAACAGCAAGGAAGGCTACTATCTGGCGCTACGCCAGACTCAGAAGACGATCCGCAGCCCGAACCCCAATTGGCAACCATGGGCTGTGTATTTCCTGCGCGCTCTGCAGCAGCAAAAGCGGAGATTGGAGAAAAAAATCGAGCGGGAACGTCTTGTGCTCGGCACGTTGCCGGAACTCTCTCTGCAAATCGTTGAGGCCATCAATGAGCGTGGGCGCATAACCATCAGCGAGATCGTCAACCTGACAGGTGCAAACCGAAACACCGTCAAAAAACACTTGGCAATTCTGGTCGAAGCGAACCATCTGGCCCAACATGGAACCGGCAAGGGAACGTGGTACGGCCAAAATAGGCGGTAAAGCCGCCAAGTCTGAGGCACGTCGACTTGGTGAGTTGGATCGCGGTTGGGGCATGGAGCAGATCTCTATGGCGGGAGAGCAGGAATGTAGCCGAGCCGGCCGCCTACCCCGTTGGCCGCGATTGGTATCGAGCCGATCTCGAATTACATGCTGTCAGCACGACCAATGGTTGAAATCGCGCGGCTGCCATCAAGGAATATCTACCGAAAAATGTATCGATAATTCAATATATTAGGTTGGTTGGCGAAAGGTTTGGCGCGCTCAGCTTGGTCAAAGCTTATCGAGCCAGTCACCGCGGAAAGGAGACCTCAAATTTTTTTCCGATAGTAAGAAACCTGTGACAGGTAGTCGAAAACTATTAATGCGATCTGGCTAAGGTACTGTGCTTGGACAGACACGCGTCAGCTTAAATCGCCTCGCGCGCGCGAAACAGGTTGGAATTGTGGCGAAAAACTGGTACGCGCTGATGCAATGCCTTTGACTGGGTGCGTCTGAAGTGGTGCAGCGAGAAGGGATCGAAGACTGATGAGCCTTGTGGTTAAAACTGCGCTTGCCGTATTTGTCGTGTCAATCGGGTTTGGTTCAGCTTCATCGTTTGCCCAGGATGCTTCGTGCAGCTGCGCGACACCCTATCAAGGTTCGGCAAACCAGATCGGATCCATCCGTTCCGCCACCGGTGATGTGATGGTGTCGCAGACGGCGGGCTATGGCGCTGCCAAGGTTGGAAGCGCGCTCGATTTCGGCAGCCGTGTGGTGGTTGGCGCCAACGGCGCGGCCTCCGTTCTGGTCGGCGGCTGCAATCTGGAGGTTTCGGCCAATTCGAGCCTCGACGTTTCCCGTCTTGGCAACAACATTTGCCTCAAGCTTGTCGGCTCTGAGAAGACGGCTGCTATTCAGCCCTCCGGCGGCGGCGCCGGGTTCGGTCCGCCGGAGGCGATTTTCGCCGGGGCGCTTCTGACGTCTGGCGTGCTCGCGGCGACGCAGGACGACGACAACGGCGTCAGCCGCTGACGAAGATATGGCGGCGTCGGCCGCTGTAGAGAAGGGTCTGGAAAGGTCGGCGGCCCGGCTGGTTTATTGGGTTTGTTAACCATATTGTTCTATTGCTTGGGGCGGGGCGGGCTGTAATTCGTACCAACAGGGCGAGTTACAGGTTTTGGTGGGGTAAAATGATGAGTTGCCATCGGTTCGGGGTTGCTTTTGCTTTTGTTGCATTCGTCGCAGGGGGCGCCCTGTTCGCCGCGCCCGAGGCTGTAGCTCAGCAAACCTGTTCCTGTCTTGTGCCGGCGTCCGCAGACGCAATAGGTCGTCTTACGCAGGTCCGGGGTGATGTCCAGATGTCCCAGGCCGGCGGCTATGCAGGGGTGGATGCCGAGGCGCCGGTGTATGCGGGCGCGCGCATCATGACCGGGGCGCAGGCGTCTGCTTCGCTGGCTATCGGAGCCAATTGCGCGCTCGATATTCCAGCCAATGCCACCGTCAAGGTCGACCCTATCGAAGGCGGCATGTGCGTTTCGCTTGAGACACCGTCTGCGACGATCGTACCCGCCAGCTCAGAAACTGGCATGCTGCCGGTTCTCTTGGGCGGCGCCGCCGTCGGTGGTGCCGCCGCCCTTATTATCGGCCTGCAGGATGACGACGACGCGGTCAGCCAATAGGCGGGATACGACCCCCGCTGTTTTGCGTAAATTTGTCAAATGCGTCATTCGCCTTCATGCGGGTGACGCGTTTCTATTTTGTCGAGGCGAAGCTTTGCCTCCTCTCAACCAGAAACGCCAATGATCGACCTGCATTCACATATCCTGCCCGGTCTCGATGACGGTTCTCCTGACTTGGCCATGTCGCTGGAGATGGCACGGCTGGCAGTGGCCGACGGTACGACGCATATGGCATGTACGCCGCATGTAATGCCTGGGGTTTATGAGAACGCCACGCCAAAGATTGCCGGGGCTGTTCAGGCGTTAGAACTGGAGCTTCATCGCGCTGCCATACCGCTTACCCTATATGTTGGCGCTGATGTTCATCTCGCGCCTGATCTCCCCGATCGATTGAGGGTTGGTACGGTGCCGACTCTGAACGGATCCCGCTATTTCCTGTTCGAACCGCCACATCACATTTTGCCTCCGCGGCTCGAAAACTTCGCCGCCCGTCTCATAGGCGCCGGCTTCGTGCCGATCCTCACTCATCCAGAGCGGTTGACCTGGATCAAGGCGAATTACGACGTCATCGAGAGGTTGAATACGCTAGGCTGCCTTATTCAGCTCACGGCTGATTCTGTGACGGGGGCCTTTGGACGTACGGCGCTCTACTACTCGGAGAAGCTGCTGGATGAGGGCAGGGTGGATATTGTCGCCTCCGACACCCACGGCGCCAGCCGGCGGCGGCCAGGGCTTTCGCAGGCGGTTGTCGCCATCGCGAACCGGTGTGGGGAAGATGAGGCTTACAACATGGCAGTGAAACGCCCGGACGCGATATTGCAAAATCGGCCGCTCGTGCCCATCGGAAAGCAAAGCCCGAGAAAATCGGGGGGCAGCAGTGCGGGGCGGTTTGGCGGATTGGGCCGGTTGTTTAAGAGCGGGGCTCTTTGATGGGCATTTTCGATCTCGCAAGAAGTCATGCGGGCACCGTGCCCGCTTTGCTCGCATCGCTAGCAATATCTGCCTGCGCAAGCACTTCGTCGACATCGACGTCCTCCACCAGTTCTGTCGATGCGCTGCAGCCGACGGCGTCTTCATCGGCGCTCTCTGGCGGTGGTACGCTGCAGGTGGTCAAGGATCTCCCGCCGCCGCAGAATACCCAGAACGGCAGCGAGCAGCCTCTGTCTGCCAACGATGTGCTCGAGGTCAGTGTTTTTCAGGTCGATAATTTGAACAGAACAGTTCAGGTCGACGCGGGCGGACAGATTTCGCTTCCGCTGATTGGGACCATGACTGCAGCCGGCAAGACCGTTCGTCAGCTCGAGAAGGAAATCGAGACTGCCTACGGTGAAAAGTACTTGCAGTCGCCTGACGTGACGATTTTCGTCAAGGAGTCGATTGGCCAGCGCATCACGGTCGATGGTGAAGTCAACAAGGCCGGCATTTATCCGGTGTCCAGCAGCGCTTCCTTGCTCGACGCGATCGCTCTTGCCGGAGGGTTCAATCCGGTCGGTGATGCCGGCAAGGTCTTCGTCTATCGCAATGTCGGCCAAAACAAGCTGGTCGCAAATTACAATGTCGAGGAAATCCGCGCCGGCAAGAACCGCAACCCGCGCATCTATGGCGGCGACGTGGTCGTCGTTTTTGCTTCGAAGTCGAAAATCGCGATGAACAATTTGAAGGATGCGCTGGGCCTCGCCTCCAGCGCTGCCCGCATTGCGGTCATTCCGTAGACACGGACAACCCCAGGATCACCTCGCGCATGCTCGATCGTAACAGGCAGCCCCAACTTGCCGGACCCGGACATGGCCAGGCCCTGTCCGCGGACTCCTATTACGACGTGCCGCAAAACTACGGTCCCTATGGTCGCGACTATGCGGGCCAGGATGAGGGGTTCAACCCGCTCAAGATGCTTTTATACATCGTCCAGTATCGCTGGCTGATCGTCATGATGGCGGCGGCCGGGCTCGTTGCCGGCGTCATCGTGACGATGATGCAGACACCAAAATATCTGGCGACGACGCAGCTCGAAGTTCTGGTGCCTTCGGCGAAAGTGTTTCAGGACATTGAGGTCGTTTCCGAAAACAGCGACGTCCGGGCCTTCCTGACCGCTCGGGAGAAGCTGAAGAGCCGGGCATTGGCTCAGCGCGTGGTGTTCCAGCTTGGGCTTAGCGAAAAACCGGATTTTCTGTTTCCGACGCCGAGCTTTTCCCCGAGCAATATTGTCTACCGTGCGTTCGGGATGTCCAAGTCACCCTCCATTGAGGAGAAAACGCCCGAAGAGCGCGAGGCAATTGCGATCAAGCGCATCCAGGAAGATCTGACAGTCAATCTGGTCACCAATACGAGCCTGCTATCGATCACCTTCGTCGATCAAAAGCCGAAATATTCAAGCGACGTTGCCAATCAGGTCGCGCAGAGCTTTATCGATCAACGTCTCGATCAGACCAGCGAGACCTCTGATCTGGCACGGCAGTTCATCCAGGAACAGGTTTGGCAGGTGAAGCAAAAGCTGCAGACCTCCGAAGAGGAACTGGTCACCTATGCAAAAGATGCCGGCATCACGGTTACCGGCGATGACAAATCGCTGATCGGCTCCAACATCGAAGCCCTGAACACCGCCCTGGCCACTGCAATCCAGGAGCGTCTTGATGCGGGGCGGGTGGTCGATCAGATAGAAAAAGGCCGCGGGTCGAGCCTCGGTCCGGTTCTGGAAAGCGAAGGTCTGCAGAAGCTTAGCGAAAAGCTGGCGGATCTGACCAGCCAGTATCAGCAGAAATTGGGCATCCTGAAGCCCGGTTTTCCGGAAATGCAGCAATTGCAATCGCAGATCAAGGAACTCCAGCGAATCTACAACAACGGCGTGCTGGCGATAACCGATTCGTTGCGGCTGAAATATCAGGAAGCACAGAACAAGGAAGCCGACCTCAAGTCCAAGCTCGCGGAGATGGAGAGGCAGCAGGTCGTCTTCAACGACAAGAATATCAAATACACGATCCTGAAGCGCGAGGTCGACTCCAACCGGTCGCAGTATGACAGCCTTATCGCCAAGCTGAATGAAGTCGGCGTCAGCTCGGAGCTCAAGACGCAAAGCGCTGCGATAGTCGATTTCGCTTCGCTGCCCACAGCCCCCTATTCTCCACGTCTGAGCATCAACCTTGCAGTCGCTCTCGCGCTTTTCATGGCCCTGGCTGCATCGATCATCTACATCATCGAGTTGCTGAACAATACTTTCACCAACCCGGAGCAGATCGAGAAAGAGCTGGGGCTGGCGATGCTCGGCATCCTGCCGCTTGTCGGTGACCGCGAACTCATAGCCAGCATCGCCGATCAAAAATCCGGGCTCTCCGAGGCCTATCGTTCGCTGCGAACATCGCTGCAGTTCTCCGGTGCGGAGGGCGCGCCGCGATCGCTGCTGGTGACCAGTTCGGAACCGTCGGAAGGCAAGTCGACCACGTCGTTCAAGCTTGGCCAGGATTTCGCGGCACTCGGCGCAAGGGTTCTGCTTGTCGACGGCGATCTCCGCAAACCCAACCTGCACCGGCTGTTCGGCCTCGACAATGCGATCGGGCTGAGCAACCTGCTGACTAATACCGTTCGCAAGGACGATCTGCCGGGCATTTTCAGACCGACGAAATACCCTAATGTCACCGTGCTGACGTCCGGAACGATTCCGCCGAATCCGGCCGACCTGCTCTCGTCGCCGAAGATGGCGTTGATCTTGACCAATCTAGGCAAACGCTTCGATCTGGTCATCATCGACGCCCCGCCGGTCGTCGGTCTTTCCGATGCACCAATCCTCAGCCGGCTTGCCGAAGGCACATTGATGGTCGTTTCGACCAATCAGGTCACACGCAAGTCAGCCAAAACGGCACTCAAGCGTCTGCGCTCAGCCGGTGCGAACGTGATCGGAGCGGCAATGTCGAAATTCACGGTCAACAAGTTCGATTACAATTACGCCTATAAATACATGAACTATCAGTACTACGACTATGGCGCGAGTACCCCGAAAATTGAGGGCAAAGTCGATGACGGAGCAGGCGAGCCCGCTCACGCGAAATCTCCGGCGTTCAGGCGTTTGGTTCGTCGCCTCCGTTCTGGTGTTGGCGGTTTCGTCGATAGGGCTAAGTCGGCTTCTTGAGTCGGAAACGCCGGCCGTCTCGCTTGCGCTCGATCCGTTGAACATAGATGCCTTGATAGGCGAAATTGCCGGTCGGCTGAGCGAAACAGGCGACGGTGTTGATCTCGATGTCTTGGCAGCAAAGGCGAGGGGCGCGCTTCGTTTCAACGTGGCGGACGCCCGGCTCTACAGCCTGATAGGCGAGATTGAGTATCGACAAGGCGAGAAAGACGAGGCTTTTGAACTCTTCGACCAGGCTCGAAAGCTGTCCAAGACTGAAATCCATTCGCTTCAGAGATCGATCGATCGCTCGATCGAGATGGGCGACCTGTCAAAGGCCGTCGCCGAGATCGACACGTTGCTGCGCCGGTGGCCGGACACATTTCCAGTCATTGCGGCGGGCTTGCCGGCTATTCTTTCAAACCCGGACGGATATCAGGCTGTCCTGGCAGCCTTAAGGATCGAGGCACCGTGGAGGTCCAATCTTTTCTCCGCTCTTGGTAAGAATCCGCGGGGCCTGCGCGTCGCAAATCAACTGTTGCTGGACCTTACCGGATCGAGCTCACAACCGACGTCGAAGGAATTGTCTGCCGTAATCAACGGTTACATCCGGCAGAAGGAATACGAGGCGGCCTATCGGCTGTTCCTGTTCAGTCTGTCCGATCAGGAGCGGACACTGTCCGGATACATTTTCAACGGCGGCTTTGAACAGATCCTCAGCGACAAGCCATTCGACTGGCAGGTTCGCGACCGCTCCGGTCTGGAAATTACCTTTGCCGGGGCGCGCGATGTCGCAGAAAGCGATAGCGGAGCGACTGTCCGATTCCTGAATACGCCGGTGAAGAACGCCGCGCTCCAGCAATATGTCGAACTGCCTCCCGGCTCCTACAGGATTTCCCTGATCGCCTCCGCGAGAAACCTGAAGCTGCCCAAACAGTTGTTCTGGTCCATCAGATGCGCGGATCCGGCGAGCGAAATAGCTCGGTTCAACATTCCGGAGGGCACATTCAATCGGCGGCAGTTGAGTCTGGATTTCGCGATCGGACTAGGCGCGTGTCCCATGCAAGTGTTGCGGCTGGAAACAGCTGCCATCGCTGAGAGCTGGCGATTTCGATACGTTGGCACGTTGGTCATGCACAAATTGAGCATCGAAAGAGTTTCATCTTGAGAGAGCGGTCAGCCCGGTCCACGGAATGGGAAAAATATCTGCTTGGGTCGGTTCTTTTCCTGTCAGTGCTGATTGGCGGCGGCACCGCGAGCGGTCTCTACACCGATGCGCTGACCGAGGTGGCGGCGATTGTCGCGGCCGCGGCCGTCTTTTCAAGGCCGTCGGGGCACGGCATCCCTCGCTCGGCCCTGTGGTTGCTTGCTCTGGGCCTTGCCGTGTTCTGTTTTCAAATCGTGCCGCTGCCAGCCGCCCTGTTAAGCGGCTTGCGGCCTGAGGTTCTACTTGCAAATCCGTGGCTGAGCGGTGAAACCGGGCTGCGTTTCGTCAGTGTCGGCGTGGGACGTACGATCGAGTGTCTGTTGTACTTCCTGGCGATGGCTGCATTCTTTCTGAGCGTCACCCGCCTGCGCCCAGATCAGGTCTACGGCCTTCTGCCCTTCTTTTTCATGGGTGTCATCTGTAACGGACTGGCTGCGGCGATCCAGTATTCGCTCTCCGATACGGTCGCCATACAGGGTTTGCTGCCGTTCACGATCAATGCCGGACTGTTTGCCAACCAGAACCATTTTTCAGCTTTGCTCTTCGTCTCCATCCCCTTCGTCGTCTACTACGGCCTGTTTCGCGGGCATCTTCTGTCCGGGTCGCTCGGCTTGATAACGCTGCTGCTGTTGCTTCTTGCCGCCGGTTCGCGCGCCGGTATTCTGATAGGACTGGCGATCACCATAATATCAGTCGTCTTTCTGTCCGCGCGCTCGAGGCTGGGCGGGTATGGAATACCCGCTGTCTTCATCGGGCTTTCGCTCTATACGATCGGGGCGTGGACGAAAATCGATGCGGAAGTGGTTGACCCGGCCTTTGGACGGGCCGAATTTGCCCGCACGACGATCGCGGGAATTGAAGAGAACTGGGCGACGGGCGTGGGCTTTGGCAGTTTTCCAAAAGTCTACCAGATTTACGAAAAGGGAGAGATGATCTTCAAGCCCTACGTCAATCACGCCCACAATGATTATCTGGAATTGGCACTTGAAGGTGGCGCACCTGTTGTCTTTCTGGTCGCAGCTTACTCGATATTGCTTTTTGCGTTTTCCGTCACGGCACGGCGAGATCCGCTGCAGAAAATGGCGTTTCTCTCAGTATCGTTTCTGCTCGTTCATTCCCTGGTCGATTATCCCATGCGAACGGCGGCGCTTGCGATGACTTTCGCCTATATGAATGGCATCATCTTTCACAAGGGATTCGCTGGGCGGTTAAGCCAGAGAGGCGAGTCGACCGAGGCCCATGATGACAATCTGCTTGTTCCCGTCAGGCCGGCTCTGGCAAGACGATAGCAATGCGTCGCCTGGAATTGGCGATGGATTGGCGCCGGATAGTGACCCGGTCGTTTGCCGAACGCCGAGATTGACAAGCCATTGCATGGAACCTAAGCACGGGCGGCTGGGGCCGGGGGGTTCAGGCATGTCAAGGAGAGCTTCTTGAAAGGAATTATCCTTGCTGGAGGCAGTGGAACGCGTCTTTATCCACTAACATTAGCAGTCTCTAAGCAAATTCTGCCGATATACGACAAGCCGATGATCTATTATCCGCTGAGCGTTCTGATGCTCGCGGGTATCCGTGAAATTCTGATCATTTCGACGCCGCGTGACCTGCCGGTTTTTCGCGATCTGCTTGGCGATGGATCGGAGTTCGGCCTCGACCTGTCCTATGCCGAGCAACCGCAGCCCAACGGGCTGGCGGAAGCCTTCATCATCGGCCGCAATTTCATCGGCAAGGACAACGTGTCGATGATCCTCGGCGACAACATCTATTTCGGCGACGGGCTGTCGCAGCTTTGCCGCGACGCTGCCTCGCGCGAAAAGGGCGCTTCGGTGTTCGCCTATCATGTCGAGGATCCCCAGCGTTATGGCGTGGTTTCCTTCGACAAGGCCACGGGAACGGCGCTGACGATCGAGGAAAAGCCGCAGGTGCCGAAATCCAACTGGGCGGTTACCGGTCTCTACTTCTATGACAACGACGTCGTCGACATCGCCCCTGCCATCCGCCCCTCGGCGCGCGGCGAGCTCGAGATCACGGCGGTCAACAACGTCTACCTCGAGCGCGGCCAGTTGCATGTGCATCGGTTGGGGCGCGGCTATGCCTGGCTCGACACCGGCACGCATGACAGCCTGCATGAGGCCTCGTCATTCGTGCGCACCATCGAGCACCGCCAGGGCATCAAGGTCGCTTGTCCCGAAGAGATCGCCTTTGAACAGGGTTGGCTGACAGTGGACCAGGTTCTGCGTCGCGCCGATCACCTGGGCAAGAATGAATATGCCGCCTATCTGCGCCGGCGTGTCGTCGACCTGTCGGAGGGCTAGGTGTTGGAGGTCAGGCCCCTTGGCATCGATGGCGTGCTGGAAATCGTGCCGAAGCGACATGGCGACGCACGCGGCTTCTTCGTGGAAACCTACAATGCCGAGCGCTTTTCGCAGGCCGGCATAGACCTGGCTTTCGTGCAGGACAATCATTCCTATTCCGCCGCGGCGGGCGTCTTGCGAGGGCTTCACTATCAGCTTGCGCCGCGCGCCCAGGACAAGCTGCTGCGCGTCATCCGGGGCAGCATTCTCGATGTCGCGGTCGACATTCGCCGCGGTTCGAAAACCTTCGGAAAATGGGTCGCTCTCGAAGTGTCGGCCGAAAAGGGCAACCAGATTCTGGTGCCGAAAGGCTTCGCGCACGGCTTCGTGACGCTCGTGCCCGACACCGAGGTCCTGTATAAGGTGACCGACACCTATTCGCAGGCGCATGATCGGTCGATCCGTTTCGACGATCCCGCCATCGGCATCGAATGGCCGTCACTGACTGGCGGGTTCCAGCTCTCGGACAAGGACCTCAAGGCGCCGCTGCTGGCCGCCGCCGAGGTGTTCGCCTGATGGGTTACGTGAGGACAGCGGCATGAATTTTCTGGTGACGGGCGGTGCTGGCTTTATCGGTTCGGCGGTGTGCCGGCATCTATGCGCCAACCCGGCCTATCGGGTGACCAATCTCGACAAGCTTACCTATGCGGGAAACCTCGCCTCGCTGCGGCCGATCGAGAACGCACACAATTATCGCTTCGCGCAGGCCGACATCTGCGACGAAAAGGCTGTGCTCGACATCCTCCGGCGCGACGATATCGACATCGTCATGAACCTTGCCGCCGAGAGCCATGTCGACCGCTCGATCGATGGGCCGGGCACCTTTATCGAGACCAACATCGTCGGCACCTACAAGATGCTTAATGCCGCGCTGGAATATTGGCGCGGCCTGCCCGAAGACCGGAAGAGCCATTTCCGCTTCCATCATGTCTCGACCGACGAGGTGTTCGGCGATCTTCCCTTCGACGGCGGCATGTTCGTCGAGGAAACGCCCTACGCGCCATCCTCGCCCTATTCCGCCTCGAAGGCGGCCTCGGATCATCTGGTGCGGGCCTGGCACGAAACCTATGGCCTGCCGGTCGTGCTTTCCAATTGCTCGAACAATTACGGACCCTATCACTTTCCCGAAAAGCTGATCCCGCTGGTCATCCTCAATGCGCTCGATGAAAAGCCGCTGCCGGTCTATGGCGCCGGCGCCAATGTGCGCGACTGGCTGTTCGTCGAGGATCACGCGCGCGCGCTGGAACTTGTCGCGACCAGGGGACTGCCGGGCGAAAGCTACAATGTCGGCGGCAATTCCGAGCGGACCAACCTTGGCGTCGTCGAGACGATCTGCGATCTGCTCGACGGCAGGCGGCCGCGGGCAGGGGGCAAGAGCTATCGCGACCTGATTTCCTTCGTCACCGACCGCCCCGGTCACGATCGCCGCTATGCCATCGACGCCTCGAAGATAGGCCGAGACCTGGGCTGGGCGCCCAATGAGAATTTCGACAGCGGCCTCGCCAAGACCGTCGACTGGTTTCTCGACAACAAATGGTGGTGGGGACCGATCCGCGAGCAGCGCTATGCCGGTGAACGGCTGGGCGAAGCACGCAAGGGGGCGGCGTGAGGCTGGTTGTCACCGGACGCGACGGACAGGTCGCGGCGAGCCTTCTGGAGGCCGGCCCGGCGGCCGCCGGCGTTGAGGTCATCGCCATTGGCCGTCCGCAACTCGACCTCGCAAGACCCGACACGGTGATCGAAGCCATCGCGGCCGCGAAGCCTGATATCGTCGTGTCGGCCGCCGCCTACACGGCGGTGGATCAGGCCGAGGACGAGCTCGATCTGGCATTCGCGGTGAACGCCGTCGGCGCCGGCAAGGTGGCGCAAGCAGCAAGCCGCCTGGGCGTTCCCGTCATCCATCTTTCGACCGACTATGTCTTCGACGGCACCAAGGACGCCGCCTATGTCGAGACCGACGCCACCGCACCGCGCAGCGTCTATGGCGCCTCCAAGCTTGCCGGCGAGCAGGCGGTTGCATCAGCCAATCCGCACCATCTGATCCTGCGCACGGCATGGGTCTACAGCCCGTTCGGCAAGAATTTCGTGAAAACCATGCTGCGGCTGGCCGCCGACCGCGACGAGATCGCGGTGGTGGCCGATCAGTGGGGAAATCCGACATCGGCACTTGATATCGCCGACGCGATCCTGCATGCGGCGGCACAACTGCACGAGGGCGCCGGCACATCCGGCATCTATCATCTGGCCGGAACCGGCGAGGCCAACTGGAGCGGCTTTGCCCGCCATATCCTCGACACAAGCCGCGTGTTGGGTGGTCCCTGGGCGCGGGTACGGGACATTGCTACGATGGACTACCCAACCAAGGCGCGCCGCCCCGCCAATTCCCGGCTATCGAGCGCGAAATTCGCGGCGGCGTTCGGCTGGAATGCACCGGAGTGGCGGCAATCGACGGAAGCGGTGGTGCGCCGGCTGCTAGCCGGTGAGCCGAAACAGGCATTGACGGCATGAACAAGCACTCGTCAGCGGAAAACACGCGCGATGCCGCGCCCGTCGACGAGCCGAAGGCACGCAAGGCAAAGCCGAAAGCAGCCAAACGCACCTGCATCATGGTGCTCGGCATGCATCGCTCGGGCACCAGCGCGCTGACGAGGGCGATCAATCTGCTTGGCGCGGAACTGCCTAAGAACATGCTGGGCGCCAATCTATCCAATCCAACGGGTCACTGGGAGCCGGAGCGTCTCATTGCGCTGCACGACCAGATGCTGGCCGAAGCAGGAAGCAGCTGGGATGATTGGCGATCCTTCGATCCCAACGATCTCGGCGCGCAGCGTCTGCGCTTCTACAAAGCAGAGATCGCGCGGCTGATCGACGAGGAATACGGCAGCGCGCCGTTTTTTGTGCTCAAGGAGCCGCGTATCTCACGTTTCGTGCCGCTTTATGCGGAGATCTTGAGGCGCATGCGCATCGATGTTCGCTATGTGCTGATAGACCGCAATCCGTTGGCTGTGATCGCTTCCCTGGCGAACCGAAACGGTTTCACGATGGGCTTCAGTTCGCTTCTTTGGCTTCGCCACGAATTGGAAGCCGAGCGCGCAACTAGGGGTCGGTCACGCATCTTGTTGTCTTACGAGAGTCTGCTTGATGACTGGCGACAGGGTATCGACGGGATCACTGCTACTCTCAGCCTAGACTGGCCGGTACCCGACGTGAAATGGCAGTCCCTGCTGTCTGAGCATTTCGCTACCGACAATCAGCACTTTGCCGCCAGCACTGAGTTGCTCGACGCAGACTTGCGCATCATTGACTGGGTCAAAGACGCTTATACCGCACTGATAGCGCTCAGGTCCGATGATGCTGATGCAGTTGCAATAGAAAATCTTGATCGGATCAGAGCAGAGTTCGAATCTGTTTCAAGAACTTTTGGCGACGCTTTTTTCCCTGAAATTGATTGCCGTCTCAGCGTGTTTCATCGGCAGAAGTTGGAACAGCAGCAATTAGCCAAACAGCGCGATGCGCGGCCCGCAATGCAGGAACCATTCGTTTCACTTCGTGACCTGTACGACGCGCATCGCGGCAAAGTGTCGGATAAATGGTCGATCTATCTCAGCACCTATGACCATATTTTTTCAGAGTATCGAGACAGGCCGGTTCGAATCCTGGAAATCGGAGTTCAGAATGGCGGATCCCTGGAGATATGGCAGAAATATTTCCCCAATGCTGAAATAATCGTTGGCTGTGACGTCAATCTGGCTTGCGGAAATCTCGTTTTCGACAGCCGGAAGATAAAGATTTCCGTAGGTGACGCCAATACTGATGAAACAGAGCGCGACATCATCTCGATGTCGGAAAAATATGATATTATAATTGATGACGGATCGCACCTATCCTCGGATATAATACGCTCGTTCGCGCGATATTTCCCCCACCTTTCCGAAGGGGGCATCTACATCGCCGAAGATCTGCATTGCAGTTACTGGCAGGAGTTCGAGGGCGGTCTCTACGATCCGCTTTCCTCGATGTCGTTTTTCAAACGCCTGCTTGATGTGGTCAACCATGAGCACTGGGGGCTGGATCGCCGTCGGGTCGATGCCTTGGCGACTTTCGCCGACAGGCACCAGGTCGCATTCAACGAAGCTTCTCTCGCATCGGTTCATTCCGTCGAGTTCTTGAACTCGCTTTGCATTGTAACGAAGCTGCCAATTCCGGAAAACGTCCTGGGCGCGCGCAGCGTGCACGGGCGGGTCGCGCTCGCCGACGAGGGCATGGTTGCTCTCGACGAGACGAGGAGCAAGGCGACTGACCAAACCCGAAACCAGTGGTCGCTGAGAACGACGACCATGGAAGCGGAAATCGAAACCAACAGGGCGTTGGTGGTAAGCCAGGAAGCACGCATCGAGGCCTATTCCGGTGAGATTGCTGCGCTGACGGTCGAGCGCGAGCATCTCCGCGCGGCCACGCAAGCGCTGGAGTTGGCCCACACCAATCTCGCGGCAAAGGACCAGGACATAGCGGCGCTTCAGCGTGAGTTGCAGGAGCGCGAACATAAGCTGCAGGAACGCCACCGGCAGATGGCCGTGTTGAATCACGAAATCGAATTGGTTCACAGCAGCCGGACCTGGCGGTATCGATCGGTTTGGAAGAGGCTTGTGTCACCCCCAGCCAACGCAATTCTTTATGCCGGACGGACCGCTACGCTCAACGCACTTCATCACCTGGAAGGCGTGCCATTGGGCAAGGGGGCGACGGAGTGGACAATAACGGGCGATGATCCGCAGTTCGAACTCCTCTGGCCGGGCTCCCAGCCATTGCTCCCCGGACACTACAGGCTCAGCGTACACGTCCCGGCTGAAACGGACGCGTTGACTGACGCGCGCCTCTATGTCGACAGCGGCAGGGGGTACAACGAAATCGAACGGATCGATCTGCGGTTTCTTTCGAACGGCAAAGGCCTGGCAGCGGCGACCTTCCTGCTTAATGTAGCAGCCTCGAACCTGCGTTTCGATCCAAGCGACCGTGCCGCCCAGATCACGATCGGTCGCGTCCGGGTGCGTCGACTCGGACGAGTCGAATATTATGCTCGTCTTATCGCCGGGCTAGCCTCCCGCCACCTGACAAGCCCTCGTTCTCTCGGGCGGTTTGCCGCGCGTGCCGTAAAAATCTTGAGGCAAGGCGGCCTCAGGGGATTTGCGGCGACCCTCCGATCCGCGGAAGCACGAGGCGCACTGGGGGGCGCTACATATGAAGGGTGGATTGCGCTCAACGATACGCCAACGGAACACGACGTTGCGGATTTGAGGCGGCGGTTGGCTCTGTTGGAGAAGCCGCCGCTCATTTCGGTGCTCATGCCGGTCTACAACACCCCGGAGAAACTCTTGCGGGAGGCGATCGAGAGCGTCCGCGCCCAGGTCTACGAGAACTGGGAGTTGTGCATAGCGGACGATTGCTCGACAGAGCCGCATGTGAAGCGCGTTTTGAGTGAATATACGAAACGCGATCCACGCATCAAAATCGTCTTTCGCGACAAGAACGGCCATATCTCGCATGCATCCAATTCTGCCCTGGAACTGGTCACCGGCGAGTGGGTCGCATTGCTCGATCACGACGATCTTCTCCGTCCGCATGCGCTGGCCGAGATCGTGCTGGAAATCAATCGCCATCCTGACGCCGAACTGATCTACAGCGATGAAGACAAGATCGATTCGGAAGGCAGGCGCTATGACCCCTGTTTCAAGCCGGATTTCTCGCGGGAGCTTTTCCGCTCACAGAACTATCTGAACCACCTCACCGTGCACCGGGCGGAAAATATCCGCGCCGTCGGCGGCTGGCGCCCCGGCTTCGAGGGCAGCCAGGACTATGACCTCAATCTGCGCGTCTTCGAGCGCATAGCCCCTGAGAGAATTCGGCACATTCCGAAGGTGCTCTACCATTGGCGCGCGGTGGAAGGCTCGACGGCGCTCGATGGTTCGCAAAAGAACTACGCCTATATGGCTGGGTTGCGTGCGCTGGAAGAACATGTCGAACGCATGGATATTCCGGCGAAAGCTGAGGAAGCTCCCGGCACACCCTTTTACCGTCTTCGGTTTTTCGTCCCCGAGCCGCAGCCGCTCGTAAGCCTGATCATCCCAACGCGCGACAAGGTTGAACTCCTTCGCAACTGTGTGGAGTCCATCCGCGAAAAGACCACCTACGGGAATTACGAGATTCTGGCGGCCGACAACGGCTCGGTGGAGGAGGAAACGCTTGCCTATTTCAGCGAGCTGAAGAAAGCGAAAAATGTTCGTGTGATCCGTTACGACAAGCCGTTCAACTATTCCGCGATCAACAATTTCGCCGTGGAAAAAGCGAAGGGCTCGATCATCGGCCTCGTCAACAACGACATCGAGGTGATCTCGCCGGACTGGCTGACGGAAATGGTCTCCTGGGCCGTCCAGCCGGATGTGGGTTGTGTCGGCGCCAAGCTCTATTATGCTAATGACACGGTTCAGCATGGCGGGGTGATTGTTGGAGTGGGCGGTGTCGCCGGTCATTCGCATAAGCACTTCCCGCGCCATCATCCAGGGTATTTTAGCAGGCTGAAGGTCCTGCAGAACCTCTCCGCTGTCACGGCAGCCTGTCTCCTTATCCGCAAGAACCTGTTCGAAGAAGTCGGCGGGCTGAATGATGTGGACCTGACGGTCGCCTTCAATGATGTGGACCTTTGCCTGAAAGTGCAGGAAGCGGGCTACACAAACGTCTGGACGCCCTATGCGGAGCTTTACCACCTTGAAAGCATCTCGCGCGGCGCTGAGGATGCTCCGGAAAAAATGGCGCGTTTCAAGAGTGAGATTATGTATATGCAAAGACGGTGGAAAAAGATCATTGAACATGATCCTTTCTATTCGCCGAACTTGACAAAAGCGCGTGAAGATTTCTCGATAAGCTGACATCGGAAAATAGCAATGGCCGAATTCCATTTCGTCGAAGATTACGAGAAGCACGTCGCAAGACTCATGCGCGATCATCCGCTTGACGAAGCGATGTCGCTCGCCGTCGGCGGCGCCTATGACATTATCGGCCGTATTGAAGCCGAAGCTCTCATCAAGAATGGTCTGCGCGATGGAATGCGTCTTGCCGACATCGGCTGCGGTTCCGGGCGTACGGCAGTTGCGTTAGCACGACGCCTGCACATCGACTATGACGGTTACGATATTGTCCAGGCTTTGCTCGATTATGCTGCTACTAAGACACCCAGAAACTATAAGTTCCACATGAACAGAGCAGTGAAACTTCCAAATCCGGACGCAACATTCGACTATATATGCGCCTTCAGCCTTTTTACCCACCTTTTGCACGAAGAAACCTTCATCTACATGCGCGACTCCCACCGTGTGCTGAAGAAGGGCGGCAAACTGCTGTTTTCGTTCCTGGAGTTCCACATGCCGCCGCTCTGGCAGGTTTTCGAGGCAACAGTAACTCAATACGAGGCTGGAGACCGCCCGCATCTCAACATGTTCCTAGAACGGGAAGCTATCAAGGTTTTCGCGGCCAAGATCGGTTTCGATGTGGAGAAATTCATCGACGCCAACGCTCCCATTCTCGAAGGGCACGCTCTCGGCCAGTCTATATGCGTGATGGTGAAATAAATCAGATGCGGTTTTTCCCGAAGTCTCCACCTGGGGTGGTGGGTACATCGGCGGTCGAACTCCGCGCCTTCCACTTCGCGACCGTCTTAGGGTTGATGCCGTAGCGCTTCGAAAGCGCCCTCAGGCTCGCTTGACGATGCGGTACATGCAGGATCTGGCCCGTAGCTCATCCTTTGATTCGGACAACAATGATGAACCATCAAAGCCTGAGATCAAAACATCTAGCCTGGTATTTTGGTTGTAAACGCCTTGATCGGAACCCAAGCTTGATCGGGCGAAGGCGAACGAGGTTCCGGGACGTCAGTTGGAATGATGTGTGCATACCGGTTGAATGCATCATTAAACGCTGCTTCAGGCATTGAGGGAAACACTCGCCGGAAGAACGAAAGCTGCGGTGCAGTGAGCGTGTGATTGATTGCCGGGACACCCGCGCCAGAGAACAGAGCGCCATACATACCAGGCATGACAGCCCATCCGTTAGGGTTGGTTTTTGCCTGCTCGCGAAGCGCTGTCAGAAAAGGCGTTTCCGGAATGTCGAAAATCGGAAAGGCCTGCTGAAAGGGATTGAACATACCGAACGTAATCGCGCCAGAGACAAATGCAGAGCCAAACAATATCCGCCCACTGTTTCTTGTCGGCTGACCGAAGTACCAGACATATCCGGCACTCAAAACAAATGGAACAATTGCAATCCATTCGAAGTATCCACGCATCAAGGCGCCAGGGTTTTTTTCATATGAATACCCCGGAACCCAATTAAATCCTGCCTTTGACAGAAACCAAGTCGATACCATAATTGCTAAAAAAAACGCAATTCTCTCTTTCGAAATTACAAATGTGCATCTAGAAGCAGAAACAATTATAGATATGGTAAAAAGCAATCCAAATCCCCAGACCATACGCCCAGGTTGAACTTTGTTCCAGAGCAGGATCTTCCCAATACTGGAAGGTATCGGCAGTGTCATCCACGCTAGCATCAAAATCAAACCTAGCCCGACCACCCCAAAGGAGACGAAGTTGTCCCTCAAGGTTTCAGTCAATGACCGATAGCTAACAAAAACGAGCACTGTCAGAGGCAGGAGGGTCGAAACAACTGCGACCTCGCATTCGTTAGTCGCGAGAAGCGGCGAGAAGCGCACCGTGGTAAAAAAAGGAAAGAGATAGGCAAGCAACCTCATTTCGTTGACGCCGCCGCCCCATATATCCCGTTGGCCAGGATAGACAGTCGCCTGCATGATCTGAATGAGGTCGCTGAAATACAAGACAAAACTGATACCAAGGCAGGCAATCGCCGAAACTGCGACTGCAATATTCGCAGGAGTGATCATATCACGCCGGAAGGCCAGAAGCAGTATTCCCAGTGCAAACGCCGCGGGGATCATGAAGGGGGGGTAGACGAAACCGAACACCCAGACAGCGCAGGTCCAGAAAAGAAGCGGTAATTTCAGCCACGGACGAATCGGAAGCAGGAATGCTATTATCGGCCAGGGAGCGAACGCAAATGTTGCACCGTGCGATGTCCACCACACCTGCACCAAATGGGAGCAGAAAAGGCAGCCGGCACCGAACACTGCGATCCACAGATCGGCACCAAATTGCCGCAAAAGGATGGTGTAACCAGCTAAAAACGCCGTCCAAAGCACGGCAAAATACAGAGAATAAGCATAGGCCGGCGGCAAGACCCAAAAGCCCCAAAGCTGCGGCTTGAAGACAAGAGACCAATCCAGAATAGGCAAAGCCCAGAACCCTTTCAGGGACTCATGATAAGGGGAAATCTGGTTGAAGGTCGAAAAGCCGCCGCGGACGGCAGTTTGAAATAGCGGCGTTAGGACGATCCATTCGTCCGATCGAATGGGGCGGGCTGACAGAAGCAAGGGCCTTGCATGCGAGCCAAGATATTGCAGGCCCATCGCATAGTGCGACGGCGTGAGCGCCAATCCGACATAGACGGCAGCAACTGCAAGAAGCGAAATCAGGAGTACCCGCGCGGTTTGCGCCTCAGTCCAACTGAACCCAAGCAAGCTCCATCTCTGTAACTCCACAGTGGTCCCAGTCATCAAATCTCTTCCCGCCGGAATGGGTTCCATATACCGCAAGTATCTTCAGCTATCGTACGATAACGGCACAATTGGAGCTAAAAAGACCTAGAGGAATACCGGTGTTAACTATTGCAGCCGGACTTCTCCCTGATTTGGGCCAGTCTTTCATAATAGATCGGCCATCCAAAAAGTCCATATTTTCTGGGTGCGTCCAGTACGAATATCTGGTTCCATTCAGCAGTGTCCGAAAGAGCCGGGGCGTGTAGTGCAGAAACGGAAGACCTGTGTGATGCTCAACAGGAAACCAACGATTAGGAAAGGCAATAAAAACTTTTTTTGCCACCCTTAGATGTTCGGAGATAAACTCGGTCCTCTGTGCAGGCCCTCCAACATGCTCTATTACCGCGTTGGAACACGCGATGTCAAAGCTTTGATCCTCGAAGGGCAACCGTTCTCCAGCGCGTATTTGTTTGAAATGGACTTTTGGGTAGTTGGAGACGACCTGCTTCCCGTCGCCCAGGCCGACGCAAGTGATATTGTGTTGCCACGGATAGTGTTTCTCGAGGAAATTGGCCCCGTCATTCTCGTCGTCGGAGACGCCAATATCCAGGATGCTGGAAGTGCTGCCTGGTGACAGCTCTTCCATGAACAAATTCATCATCGCCATACGGGCGCGTTTTAGAAGGCGCATCGAAAATGAATTATTCACGCCATCTCTGTAGTAAATAGAGTCAATATTCCCTCCATTATCGTTCGTCTTATTCACGACATCCTCTCCATTGTTTATCGCGTGCACCGTTACGCCTTCCTGTTGCCGGGAAAGACAAACATGTTGTAGAGAAGAAAATTGACCACCAGGCCAACGGCTGCGCCCGCACAATAGGCAGGAACGTGCCGTAGACTGGCGTCGTGGGGAGCAATTGCGGACATTACGGCAAGGTTGGCTCCCGCTCCGACAGAGCTCGCAACCAGGTAACGCAAAAACTCGGCAAACGCGGTATAGACGCGCCATGCCGAGAAAGTAGCAACTCGATTGATCGCCCATGTTGTGGCGATTGCGACAATGGAGGCAATGATCCGCGCGCGCCAGTATTGAGTGGAAAAAATCAGTGTCAACCCGAAGAATACGGTAGCATCGACTATGAACCCAAGTGCCCCCACGCCGAGGAAATCGGGAAGCTTTCTGATGCGCTGCCTCATGTGTTTTGCCTCGACGCGCCTACTGTGGATCATGGCGCCGGATATCGGAGGTAGGCCAAGCGCTTCGCCTCGCGCCGGCCGCGCGTAACGGTGTCAAGAATGAAGCCGCTGGATAACGAGAGCAGCGCGGACACCATGATGCCCGTCGCAAGAACCGCTGTCGGCAAACGGGGTACGAGGCCGGTTTCCATAAACTCGATGATGACAGACGCGCCAATGAGCAGAGAGAGCATCGCCAAGATACCCGCCACAATAGAGAAGAAGGCAAGCGGCCGCTCCTCCTTCACGAGGAAACCGATCAAGCGCAGTATTCGTAAGCCATCACTGTAGGTCCGCAACTTGCTCGCGGAACCAGTTGGTCGTTCGCGGTAGGGGGCTGTGATCTCTGATTGGGGTAAGCGGAGATCGAGCGCATGCACCACAAGCTCGGTTTCAATCTCAAACCCGGTCGATAGGGCGGGAAACGATTTAGCATAGCGCCGCGAAAACGCCTTGTATCCAGATAGCATGTCGGTGGTTGCTGCGCCGAAAATTCGTCGAACGAGGCCGGTTAGGAGCTTGTTCCCCCATTCATGGCCGCTTCTATATGCGTCGGAATTCTCAGCCACACGCGCGACATTTACCATGTCGTAGGGGCCGGAACAGAGCTCATCAATTAGGCGTTGGGCTACAGACGCGTCATAAGTGCCGTCCCCATCGACTAAAATATAGATGTCCGCCTCAATATCGCTGAACATTCGCCTAACCACGTTTCCTTTTCCCTGGCTTTTTTCTTTGCGTACAATCGCTCCTGAGCGAACAGACGCGTTATAGGTGTCATCACTCGAATTATTGTCATAAACGTACACATCGGCTGCGGGTAGGTGTGATTTGAAGTCATGAATTACGTCAGCAATAGTTAGCTCCTCGTTGTAGCAAGGAACAAGTACTGCTATTTTGTGTTCACGGTTCTTGTTAGTCATGGCGCTTGTCATTTTTCGCAACAGCCCGGGGGGAGGAGGTCGAAGACTTCCTTCACGCAAAAGCATTTCAGATAGGATCGCAATTGGCTTCGACCGCGAGTATCGATTCCGCCCCTGCTTGATACATCAAGTAAGCATGTCCCGCTTCCATCGGTCCGAGTTCCAGGATGCGCTTGCCGGAAAAATCCCTCAACGGTTTTCGAAAGCCAGTCGATACGTGAGCCTTCAAAGAGGGCGGCGCGCTCCCGGGGGCTGTTGTGGCATCGGCCGTCGCTGGAGATTTGGACGACCATTCGCCTTTGAAAATATCAACTGCACTTTGGGCGCTTGGCGAAATCGCGACGGATGGGTCTAAAATGTCCATCATTTCCTCTAAAGTCGATGTTGGGGCGGACCTTAGCAGTCGGCAAAGTCCTCGTCACGCCGGCTGCCTCGCATGCTCCTTCAGCTATGTGGCGAGCACTGATGACAGCAGCAGGTCAGAACCGGAGGTAGGGATAATCGTTCATGTGCCTGTTGGTAATCGAGGGGCTCTGCCGTTCGTCATCACTAGGAGAATGACTGAGACGGCGAAGCCGGCGATGCAGAGTTCCAGCGTTTTCAGCAGGTGACTGCTATCATAGTAGAACCGGATTTTGCTCTGCCCGTTCACCTCGACAGCAGGAAAAAAATCTAAAAAGCTTTTTAGCTCTACCGCCTTTCCATCCAATGTGGCCCGCCAATATTTGTTGGTGCGGATGGGGAAAATGACCCATCCATGTGTTGCGCCTGAATATTCCACTGTCACGTCATCCGGTCGATATGTTGCAAGTCGCACCGAGCCAAAATCTGCTTCCGGTTGCCCGTCTAACCCATGCACATAATAGCCCGAGCCTAGAATCACGTGGTTTTCGACAACATCAATGCCCGGCTCTACCGGCGTGATCGAGAAATTTTGAGGAAGATGAGTTTTCTCAATAACTCTAATTTTTGGGATACCGGGAAATACACTCGACCCAACTTGATAGGTTGCGCCCCCGGCGGTTTCGAAGGCCCATGCACTAAGCGTCTTTTGGCTGTCGGGTTTGGTCATTGAAATGACGTACCGATACGTTCCGGTCACAAGAGGAGCGGCCTGGTTGAAACTGAAGGTGGCGAATTGGTTGTCACGTATCGCCTCCGGTGGCAATTCAGCGTGAGCCACGAGAAGTTCATCTTTGTAAAGATCAAATATCAATGCCGAGGGAGCGTAGCCCTCATTATATGTTGCCAATAAAACCTGCACGCTCGTCGCACTCATGGGCTTGTCAATTACCAAGTTACCTTTGAGGGCACCGTTGTTAAGGGGGAGAGTGGGTCTCTGGCCAATGCCAGAGGTTTCATAAGCCAATTCGGTGGCGCATCCACTTCTGACGAGGAAGAAGCGGACGGCAGCATAGGTAATTCGTCGGCTGGAGAAATTAATGTCGGAGCATTGAATGACGGAGGCGGTATATGTTGTCTGATAAGAAGGCGCTATGTCCTGAGCTATTTTCTTTTGAGCGTCGGTGCGAAAGCCATGGGCAAATAATTCTGGCAATCGATAGTTCGACAAAAATCCAGAGGAAAGAAAGCTGTCGTCTGAGATGATGCTCTGACCAGGAAGAATTTTTGATAAGACATACGATATTGACGGGGTTTCTGGGAAGAATGTCTCGATGTCGGGTCTCGCATTGATTTGCCTGAACCAGTAGCCGAGATTAATTGCCTGAAGTAGGCATATGAACAGAACGACATGTGATTTGTAATAAGGCTCGTATTTTGGTGATGTGGGAGATATGTAATTAATCGTATAGGAAGAGAGTATGGCTACTGATAATCCAAAAAGTATAGATGCTCTGCTCCAGGTGTTTAAATCGAAGCCAGGGATTAATTTCACGAGGTTGGCAGGCGCTGCGCCAAATGCTGTTGCCATTGTGAATATTGCAATGATTAACCCAAGGATAGCGAATCGATTTCGCTCCCGAAAGATTATGTATATTGAAAGAATAGTGAGGAGGGCGGCTGGTATTCCAGCCGAAAAAGTGCGCTCGACACCTAAATGATCTGAAAAATCAGAGCCAAACATATAGATAATGTCGTAAGGGGAGAATGCTGTCCCACTTGTTCGGCTAGACAAATCAGTTGAATCGAGAATGTCTCTGGTTTGCAAGAGGCCGGGGAGGGCTAGGAATGCACCGGCAGTGCCTGCGCAGCCGAGCCCGACAATTCGCCTGATCGGAAGCTGATTGATGCCGATGCTCCTGAGTTCGGCAAGAAGAACTACGATTCCCAGTATCAGTGACGAGATGGCCCCAAGGAGGGCCACAAATGGAAAGCCGCCTAGGCCCATCAAGGCTACGCTGAAAGTGAATCCTAAGGCCCAACTCAAACGGCCTGTCTGCCAGTATCGGAGTTGAGTGGCGAGAACCCATGGGATAAGAGCGCTCGTTGTCAGGTGCGGCCAATGTGCCCATGCGATGTTGAAACCGCAAAATGCGAATACCATGGCGCCAAAAACTGCCGCCCTGCGATTACTGAACATGAAGAACAGCAGGAAATAAGTGCCAAAGGCAGCCAGGAGATAGTTCGTAAGAATTGCGAACGTGTAGCCCATGGCCTCGTTCGGCGTGAGGGCATAAACTATAAAAGGTATCGAAAGGCCCTCATAAATAGGCGCCTGGATGCCAGTTGCACCCAGCTGATGCAGGGGGTTCCATAATGGGATATGCCCTTCCCATAACTCTCGCCTAAATTCTCGCCAGTTCGGCAGGCGGTGATCCAGCGCGTCAGAACGCTCTGCATTGATAAGGGGGGTGTCGATCCCAGCATTGTCCCATCCTGGATACGCCAGCAGCAGATCCATTGGTGCCAGCGTTTGCCGAAAAGGATTCACGCCGACGATTCCCAGGACGAGAACGAAAAGAAGCATCATCGAAATGATGTGTCGCAGAAATGGGGTCTCTTCCGGCAAATGGCTGTTTTGCACGGGTGCTTGCCCCATTTGCGTGTTCATGCGCGCTTCCCCTTTTGCAATATCAATTCCACCAGGGCGACCAGGCAGTCTCCGAGAACGGTGACGAGCCGGTTGCCGAGAGCAATCGCGGTGGCTGCCGGAGGCGGCAGGCCCGCGGCGGTAAGCCCCATGATCAGAACTGCTTCACGCACCCCAAGGCCACCCGGCGCTCCCGGAACGACAAAGCCAATGAGCCAAGCAGCCGCTCCTATGCCGACCAGCTCGGCCACATGCCCCGCATCGTCCAAGGTTCTGGAAAGCGCAACGATCAGCAACCCATTGCCGATGAAAAACAGTGCATAGAGAAGAAATGCTTCGGCAGAGGCGATTAGCGCTCTTCTCCCGATGCCGGCGATCCTGAAGCGAAACAAAAGCGCTGTCCCGACGGCAAGCGCCAAAAGCCCGGCGGCGATTATTCCCGCGAGCAATCTAGGGTTATCGAGACCATAGCGCGCATAGGCATCCTGGAAAACTGGCCATGCCAGCAAGGCGGCCAACGTTCCTGCGGCAAGGACGATGATGGACAATTCCCCTATCTGGGCAAAGGCAAGCGCCTTGTTCGACGCTCCGGCATTGCGGGCGAGGGCAAACCGGCCAACCATATGCATCACGTTGCTCGGCAGGTATTTGTAGATCTGCGTCTTCCCAAAAATGCCAAGCGCACGACCCAACCCAAGCGACGGCCCGTCAACGGCAACCAGGAAGCGATACCAGGCGATGCCGACCAGTTGCAGGATGACGGCATAGGCGAGGGCGCAGCCCGGTATGGCGATCATAAAAAATGGTGAAATAAGTTGCCGTTGCAGGTCGCCGAAGGAGCGATGGATCGCCAATCCGACGAAGACAAGCGCGGCAAGGCTGACAATCAGACCCCCGGCACGAATTATTGAATTCAGCTTTCTGCTTTTGGCTCTTGGTGCCGTCTGCATTGTCTCAGTCACAACGGCAAAGGGCCATGGTCCAAGGAAGCGGCTTGCGGACCTCCACGACCTCCAGCGATTTGCCCAGCAGGTTGATGAAGGATGCGGATGACCAGTGCTGGATATGCCCCGGCGTGTTTCCAAGGCTTCGGATGTATTTACCTCTGGCCATGTTAAGTGCCCGCCAGACAGGCTCGCGTGGCACGCTGACAAGAAGGTAAGGTTTGGCAAGCGATTTGAGTATCGCAAGGGCTTGTTCGGTATCTGGGATGTGTTCGAGAACTTCGCAACAGATCACCAGTTCGGCCGAAGCGACTTCCGGTGTCAGGTCGAAAAGCGAGCGTGTTTCAAATATCGGCTCCAGCCCACGCTTCGTGCATTGCTCATTAGCCTCCGAAACACTGACGGATTCCAGGTCGCTGCCGCGAACATTCCACCCCCGATCATGAAGGCGAATCGACAAATTTCCCTCGCCGCAGCCGACCTCGTAAGCGTTGCGGACGCCTGTCTTCGCCGTCAACGTATCGAAACTGCTCAGAAAGCCATCCATGAGATATCGTGCGATCGGATTCCGGGTATTGTATTTGTCGTAATAATTGCCCGGGACGTTATCGTAGGCTGCTGGCGCTTCGTTCATCTACACTATTCCGCTTATTTTACCTGCCTGAACCTTGGAACCCTCGCGATCTATCGAAAGCGAGCGGATCAATGCATTTTCCCGATGTTCCTGTTGCAATTGCCTGATCCTGATTTCTTCGAGGATTTGCCTGTTAACCGCGATCAGTTCGGAAAGGATACCGCTCATGGCGAGGATGCCAGCAAGGGCAAGCAAGGCGCTGGAGAGAACCAGCGACTGAATGTTGCCGCTGCCTTCACCCCTTAGATAATGGAAAAGGAACCGGGCGATCATGATCAAACCCGGCGTGGCGACTATGGCCGCACACACCGAAAAGAAGCGCAGCGGGCTATAGACGACAAAGATCCTCACAACCGTTATCAGGGAGCGCCGCACATAGCTTGGTATGCTCTTGACCAGCCGTGAGGGCCGGAGATCGCCGTTCACGCGGATCGGCACGGAGGTGATCGGAATGTTCCTGCGGCCCGCCTGGATGATCGTTTCCAGCGTGTAGGTGTAGCGGTTGAAGACGTTGAGCTGTATCGCCGCGTCCCGGTGGATGGCACGGAAACCGCTCGGCGCGTCGGGAACCGTCGTGCCGCTGGCAAGCTTGACGACCAAACTTCCAAGCTTCTGCAGGAATTTTTTGACGGGAGAAAAATGCTCTATCTCGCTGATCGGCCTTGCGCCGACGACGATCAGGGCCTTTTTCTCCAGTATGGGGCGGACGAGATCGGGAATGCAGGAGGCATCGTATTGGTTGTCGGCATCGGTGTTGACAATAACATCGGCGCCGAGTTTCAACGCAGTTTCAATGCCGGTCATGAAGGCTTTGGCAAGCCCCTGATTGTGGGGCAGCGAGACCACGTGATCCACACCGTTTTCCCGGGCAACCTCCACTGTGCGGTCAGTGGAGCCATCGTCGATCACGAGCCACTCTACCTGGTCGAAACCCTCGACCTGACGTGGGAGATCAGCAAGCGTGACGGCGAGGGTCCCCTCCTCATTCAAGCATGGGATCTGGATGATAAGCTTTGACAATCCACCCTCTTCTCTTTTTCTAAAGACCGGCTGGCTGCCATTCACGGCATGGACCTGAAGAACTTTGGATATGAAGCCAATTGATCGCGAGGCGGCTTTTAAACCAGGGACTCGATCCGGCCAGCTCGAAGCGTCATTTTCTTCGTGCAAACGCGCTCGATGAGCGCTTCGTCGTGGCTGGCCAATACGATGATGCCGGCCTTTTCCGCCAGTTCGTTCATCCGTTGTTTGGCTTTTTCCTGGAACGATGCGTCGCCGGCGCCAATCCATTCATCCATCAGAAGAATTTCGGGCTCGAGCGTGGTCGCCGCCGCAAATGCCAGGCGCGCCGCCATGCCCTGGCTGTACGCCTTGAACGGCAGGTCGATGAAGTCACCCAGTTCGCTGAAATCGATTATTTCTTCCATCTTCTCTTCGATCTCGGCCGCCGTCCAGCCGCTGATCAGTCCTCTCAGCACGATGTTCCTGCGCCCGGTGGCCTCGGGGCGAAATCCTATGTTGATGTTGAACAGGGCATCGACCTTGCCCGCGATCGATATCGTGCCACCCGACGGCTGATAGATTCCATATAGAACCTTGAGCAGCGTCGTCTTGCCGGCACCATTCGGGCCGACAAGGCCCAACCGGTCGCCTGCCTTGAGTTCGAAGCTGACATCGTCGAGCGCCTGCACGACCTGCTTGGTGCCCGACTTGGCTATGTTGCCGCCAAGAGCGCTGCGACGCCGGCCAGGCGCCGAAAGGGTCAATTTTTCGAACAGACGATAAACGAGGCTGACATTGTTCAGTTGGATGGATGTCATGGAACTCAGATCAGGAAAACGATGCGTTTGCGATAACGGCCCAGCAACAGCAACGCAAGAGCCCATAGGCCGAGACTGATGTAACCAGCCACGGCCAACGCATGCGTCGGAAATATGCCGGCCGTGATCGGCTCACGTACGCCCTCCAGGAAATAGGTAAAGGGATTCCAGTGATAGGCATATTTTTGGACGCCTTCCTGACCGCTATAGACCCAGAAC